>JBDTOW010000201.1:0-6966 GCA_039933075.1 Verrucomicrobiota bacterium
GGATCTGAATTTTCTCACGCCGGCTGCTACGGACTCGTCGAACACGCGCCGCGCGCTTATCGAAAAGGTCCTGGCTCGCCCCGAATACGCTGACTACTGGGCCAACAAGTGGGGCGACCTGTTGCGTCCGAATCCCGACCGCGTCGGCGTGAAGAGTGTTTTCACGCTCGACCAGTGGGTGCGCGAAAGTTTCCGACAGAACAAGCCTTACGACCAGTTCGTACGCGAGATCCTGCTGGTCGAGGGCACCAACCACCGCGACGGTCCAGCCGTGATTTATCGCGACCGGCGCGAACCCGCCGACCTGACAACGATGTTCAGCCAACTATTTCTCGGCACGCGCCTCGAATGCGCCCGCTGCCACCACCACCCAAACGAGAAATGGAGCCAGGACGACTTCTACCAGTTCGCCGCGTTCTTCGGCCCGCTGAAGCAAAAGGGCGCCGGGCTCTCGCCGCCGATCTCGGCGGGTACTGAGACCTTTTACTTCGCGCCGGGCGGCAGCGTGAAACATCCCATTACCGGCGCAGTGATGTCGCCGCGTCCGCCTGACGGTCCGTCGGCCAAAACCGCCGAAGGCACCGACCCGCGGCGCGCGCTCGCCGACTGGTTGACCGCCCCGGAAAATCCTTTCTTCGCGCGCGCCGCCGTCAACCGCGTGTGGGCTGTGTTCTTCGGACGCGGTCTCGTCGAACCGGTCGACGACTTCCGTGTCTCGAACCCGTGCGTGAATCCGGCGCTGCTCTCCGGGCTCGCCGAGGACTTTGTCAAACACGGCTACGATCTCAAACATCTGATGCGGACCATTATGGAATCTCGTCTCTACCAGCTCAGCGCGACGCCGAATGAATTCAACCTGGCCGACACGCGCAATTTCTCGCGCGGCTACCGCCGCCGTTTGCCGGCTGAAGTGTTGTTCGACGCGGTGAACGACGCGACCGGCGTTCCGGACACCTTCGCCGCGATGCCGATGGGCGCGCGCGCGCTGCAAACCTGGAGTTACAAAATCGAGTCGCACTTCATGGACGCCTTTGGCCGCCCGAACCCGAGCACTGATTGCCCGTGCGAACGCGACCGGCAGATGAGCGTCGTGCAATCGCTGCACCTGATGAACTCGAAAAACCTGCAGGCGAAGCTCAGCAACCCGATCGGCCGCGCCCGCCGCCTCGCGGACAGCGATAAATCGTTCAACGAAATCGTAACCGAACTCTATCTCGCAACGTTGAGCCGGCTCCCGACAGACGAAGAACTTAGAGTGGCGATCGCGGTTTTCTTTGGGACCGGCGCGACCCGCCAGAACGCGACGGAAGACGTCTTCTGGGCGCTGTTGAACTCGGCGGAGTTTGTGTTTAATCACTAACCGCGAATTCGATCGGCTTCCGCGGTCCTGAATCGCGCCGAAATTAATGCTGACTAACTGACTGACTGGACTGGCTCTCGTCATTGACACGGCTTCAGTCTTCTGGTCTGGTTACCGACTTGTCCGATCAAACGTGAAGACGCTGAATCGTCATTGATTATGAATTACAAAACGACCTGGATGAAAGTTTCGATCGCCTGTCTCCTGTCCATTGAGATCTTGACTGGCGGGGCACGGGTGAACGCCGCCGCTCCTTTGATCACCGGTATTTCTCCGAACAGCGGGCCGGTCGGAGCGAGCGTCACGATTACTGGTGAGGAACTGGCGAACCCTACGGAAGTCCGCTTCAACGGGGCGACCGCGTCATTCAACGTTTTTGGAAATCAGATTAGCGCCTCGGTTCCGGCGGGCGCCACGACCGGGCCGATTACCGTCGTCACGTCCGGCGGCACGGGCGTCAGCTCGGAGGCTTTCACCGTCACGCAATCGCTCCCTCCGGTTATTGACAGTGTTTCCCCGGCGAGCGGCTCGATCGGAACCCAGGTGATTATCAGCGGTGCCAACCTCGCCGGTGCCACGGTGGTCAGATTCAACGGAGTTGACGCGTTGTATAGCATTGGGTTCTCGGGCTCCACCATCAACGCAACTGTTCCATCCGGTGCCACGAGTGGCCCCCTCACCATCGTGACGCCGGGCGGCCTCGGCACGAGTTCCGTTAATTTTGCCGTCACTGCCGCTCCGCCACCGGTGATCACGGATTTCTCTCCTGACACTGGCCAGGTCGGCGATAGCGTGACCATCAACGGCTTGAACTTGAGCGGCGCGACGTCGGTTCAATTCAACGGCGCATCCGCTGCTTTTACTGTGTTTGGAGGATCAATTATTGCCACAGTGCCGGTGGTTGCGACAAGCGGCAAGGTCACGGTCACCACTCCAACAGGCAGCGCATCCAGTTCCGGAGTCTTTACCGTGGCAACTACACCGTCTCCGAGCATTACCGGCATTTCGCCGGCCAGCGGGCAGGTGGGGAGCAGTGTCACGATCAGCGGTGCCAACCTGACGGGCGCAACGGGCGTTAAGTTCAACGGCCTCACCGCCACATTTAACCTTTTCGGAAATTCGCTCATCGCCACGGTGCCGGCTGGCGCTACCACCGGGCCCATCACCGTTATCACTCCTAGTGGCACGGTTTCCAGTGGGAACAGTTTCAACGTAGTGAGTCAATCGGAGCCCGTGATCACGACATTCACTCCGCTCAGCGGCGTGCAAGGCACCAGTGTGACGATTGACGGATACTTCACCAATACGACGGCCGTGAAGTTTAACGGCGCGACGGCAGTCTTCACCGTCAGTTCCAGCAGCCGGATAATCGCCACCGTGCCGGTCGGCGCGAGCACCGGTTTCATCACGGTAATCACCGCTACCGGGACTGCGACCAGCCGGATCAGTTTCTTCGTCGCGCCAAAAATCAGCGGATTCACGCCAGCAAGCGGCGCCGCCGGAACCAGCGTAACGATCAGCGGAACGAGTTTGACGGGGGCTACCGCCGTCCTGTTCAACGGTGTGAACGCGGTGTTCTCTAATGTTTCAGAACAAGAGATTGATGCTATTGTCCCCGCGGGAGCCACCACTGGCCCAATCGCTTTGGTAACACCCGCAGGTACCTTCCCGAGCCCGGGCAATTTTACGGTTCTGCCAAAGATTGAAAGCTTCTCTCCCTTGGCAGGCACCACCGGCACCACCGTTTTCATTTCCGGCACAGGCCTCGGCGGCGCAACCACCGTTCAATTCAATGGGGTGAATGCTTCCTTTACCACCGTCTCGCCTCTCCAACTCAGGGCTATCGTTCCCGCCGGAGCTACGACCGGCCCAATTCATGTCGGGACTCCGAACGGGACCGCGATTAGCCTGACAACGTTTTTCGTCGGAACCGCCAGTGACCTTTCGATAGATGTCTCCACGTCAGCCGACGAAGTGGCGCCGGGGGACAAATTGACCTACACCATCCTGGTGACAAACCAAGGCCCGGAAGCGGCGAACAACGTGACGTTGACTGATTCGCTGCCGGCGGGTGTGGATCTGTTTTTTTCTCTCTCGAACCGGGGAACGTGTGTCGAGTCAAACCACGTCGTAAAGTGTGACTTCGGAACCCTCGCGAATGCTGAATCAGTCACGGTAAAGCTCATCGTCACGGTCAGGGCAGACACCGTGCTCACGAATAGCGCCAGCGTTACCGGGACAGAGTTCGATCCAGACACGAGCAATAACTCAATGACCGTTGTGACTGGAGCACCGGTTGGCCCGCCCGCTGCGGTCGAACTTTCAATTCGTCAAATCTCCAACAACTCGCTCGAAATTTCCTGGCCAATCACGACGACAAGTTTCGTTCTCGAAAGAACGGGTAGTCTCGTGCCACCGGCGAGTTGGACGACGGTCGCTGGCACGCCGCTAGTCATCGGGGGGAAAAACGTCGTCTCGGTCAACCTCACCGGCGCGATGCAATTCTACCGGCTCCGCGCGCCTTAATCCGTAGGCCGGATATTTCATACTCCAAGACGTCGGTAGGGAGCCGCGCAACCCTCGACGGATTTGGGTTAGTCCGCGAAGGCCAGATCCATGTCGCGAGTGTAATAGAGAATGCGCCCGCAATTCGGGCAACCAACGAGTTCCTGGTTGCCCTGGCACGATACGAGGATTTGAACCGGCAGTTTCATGTGGCAGCCACCGCAGACACCGTGTGCGATTCCGACGACCACATTCTCGCCCTTGTGGCTGGAAAGCCTCTGGTAACGCGCTAGAGCACCGGGCTCGACGGATTCGGCCAGTTGATCGCGGTTCGACTCCAGCTCAGACAGTTGTTTTGCGAGATTCTGTTCCCGTTCGTCCATCTGCCGGATCTGCTCTTCCATTTCCTTCTTGAGTTGGCTCGCCATTCGGCTGGCGGCGGTTGCCTCGTTTTGGGCTTGCTCGGCCTGTACCATCAGTTCGAGCTGTTGATCGTCCAGTTTGACGATGGCATCTTTACACATGTCGATTTCATGAGCCAGCGCGCGGTATTCCTCATTCTTTTTCGTCTGAAATTGTTGCAGCGAATATTTTTCAATTTGCTGCTTCCGGCTCTCGACTTCGAGCTCAAGTTCCTTGCGATCTGACTCCAGTTGCATCATCCGCAACTTCGCCGCTTCGAGCGCAGCCTGATTATCGGTCAACTTCGCCTGAAGCAAGCGCCGCTGCGGCTCGATGTTGGCCAATTCCGCGCGAGCGCGTAGAATATTTCGATCGCGATCCTGCAAAATCAGCAGGTTTTCAATGGCTTCAAGCATGTGAACGTTTTTATCGTTGAATTTGTCGACAAAGTTATAGAGCAAAGGTAGCCAAGTCAATGCGCGGAACTGACTGACCTCAATGACCTCTCTGCTGAAGGGATGTTTGCAGAGCATGCAAGGATATTTGAACATTTTTCACGCGCAATGCTCCAAGACTTGTGTATGTTCGACGGCAACGTATGAAATTGATTAAATTCCGCTGCGCGTCGCTTGTTCTCGCGATTATTCTTGGGTCAGGATTCCTGCCGTCGTCCGCTCGGGAGCCTTCGCCGGAACTCGAAATCGCTCGAAAACTGAACCAGGCATTCATCGAAGTGGCGGAGGACGTGTCCCCCGCGGTGGTGGTGGTTCGAGTAAAGCAGAGGCAGAGCCAGCTCGATGCGGAAGATTCCAATGGATTTCTCGATATGCTGCCTCGTGAATTCCGTCGCCGGCTCGAGGAACAATTCGACAAGGAACGCAACGAGCGCAAGCCGACCCGGCGGCCCGATTTTGATGGCCAAGGATCGGGCGTCGTGATCCGTGAGGAGGGTTACATTTTGACGAACCGGCACGTGGTCGAGAACGCCGAGGAAATTGAAGTCCGATTCAAAGACGGAAACAAATACACCGCGACGGTGCGGGGGATGGATCCGGAATCGGACATTGCCGTGATTAAGATTGATCCGAAAGGCGCCCGCCTGCCGGTGGCCAGACTTGGCGATTCCGCCAAAACCCGGGTGGGCGAGTTTGCCATCGCTATTGGCGCGCCGTTCGAGCTCGATTACAGTGTCACCTTCGGACATGTCAGCGCCAAGGGCAGGCGAGTCGTGGGTGATGTGATGATGATGGATCAGGACTTCATTCAGACCGACGCCAGCATCAATCCCGGGAACAGCGGGGGTCCGCTGATCAACATCGAGGGCGAGGTCATCGGTATTAATACGATGATCCGCGGCCTGCGGACTGGCATCGGCTTTGCCGTCCCCTCCAATCTGGCCCGTGAGGTCGCCGAGAAACTCATCGTTGACGGAAAATTCACCCGCGCCTGGCTGGGCATCGAAATCGGGACGCTCAGCGATAATAAAGAATATCAAAGAACGCTAAAAGGGGTGGACAATGGGGTTGTCGTTAATCGCGTTCTTCCTAACGGACCCGCAGCGGATTCGGATCTCGAACTCGAGGATGTGATCATCGCCGTGGATGGCAACTCAGTGGCTTCGGCGCAGGATCTGAAACGAGAGGTCCGGCTCAAGCCGATTGGCAAGCCAGTAACGCTCGATGTGCTCAGGGATGGAAAGAGCGTTAAAATCAAGGTCAAGCCTGGCGAATTGCCGGAGGACCGCCTGGCCAGTAACAAAATACCGAAGCGTGACGAGACGGAATCAAAGAACATCGGCGTGACCGTCAAAGCAATTACGCGCGAGTTGGCAGAGGAATTTGGCGTCAAGAAATCGCCGGGCGTAATCGTGACCGAGGTCGAACGCGGCAGCCTGGCGGAGGCTCGTCAGATCAAGCCCGGTGACATTATCACGAAGGTGAACCGGAAGAGCATCACGACGCCGAAAGAATTTCGCGAAGCTCTCGAAGGGATCGATCTTAAGAAAGGCATTTCCATTCAGTTGGTCGGCGAGGGCGGAAAGAGATTTGAATTTCTCAAGGAAAGTGGTGATTAGCCTCCCGCCTCTCCGAGAGAGTGCGTCAGTTGTTTACTCAACTGACGCATTTTTTTTGGAGGAAGTGCTGTCGCCTGACCGTCTGGCGGATCACCCGCAGGATCGTCCACCGAGGATATGAGCCGTGGGTCAGCCCTTGAAAATAAACCCAGTTGCAGTTTGCCCCGCGTTCCGCTACTTAACAGCCATGCGGTTTATCGGGCAGATCATCGAGAAGTTGCAACGGCATCCGAAGCGGATCGTATTTCCCGAGGGGAACGAGCCGCGTGTGCTGCAGGCTGCCCGTCAGTTTTTTTCACTGCGCATGGGGGTGCCTATCCTATTGGGTGATCGGACCAAAATTAAGGAGGCCGCCGAGCAACTGAACGTGTCGCTCGAAGGCATCCGCATCATCAATCCGGCGCAGAGCGACGAGCTCGAGAATTTCACGCGGCGCTTCGAAAAGCTCCGCCGCTTCAAAGGGATTCAGGAAAAAGAAGCCCGCGAGGCGATGATGAAGCCAAACTATTTCGGGGCGATGATGGTTGCGATGCGCCAGGCCGATGGCCTCGTTTCGGGCACAAACGAAATCTCCGGAAGCGTTCTGCGTCCTCTCTTTCAAATCATCAAGGTCGCTCCCCAGGCC
>JBDTOW010000202.1:0-6942 GCA_039933075.1 Verrucomicrobiota bacterium
AGCGCGGCCTCGTAGCGCAGATTGGCAATCTGCTGTATCGCCGATTGGTAATCAGATTGGTAATCGGCAGAGCGTCCGGATGTTCGAGCGCAGTGGCGCTTGCCGACGTGCCGCAGAATGCCATTCTGCGATACAGCAGATTACCAATCTGCGCTACGCTAAACACTACGAGTGACGCGCCCTACCCGTGGTACTAGTAAGCCGCTTGAACGCCCTTCACGGAGCGTTTCTTCATCCACGGCATCAAGCCACGCAAGCGTGCGCCGACCTTTTCGATCGAATGTTTTTCACCTTGTTTGAGCAAGCCATGGTATCGTTTGTAACCAGTCTTGTATTCGTTGATCCAGCCTTGGGCAAATTTGCCGGACTGGATATCTTTCAGTGCTGCCTTCATCCGTTTCTTCACGCTGGCGTCGATAATTTTCGGGCCCATGGACACGTCGCCCCACTTGGCGGTCTCGGAGATCGAGAAGCGCATTCCGCTGATTCCAGCTTCGTTCATCAGATCGACGATCAGCTTCAATTCATGCAGACATTCAAAGTAAGCCATCTCCGGTTGATAACCGGCTTCCACGAGCGTTTCATAACCGGCCAGGATCAATGCGCTCGCGCCACCGCAGAGCACGGTCTGTTCGCCAAACAAATCCGTTTCGGTCTCTTCTTTGAACGTTGTTTCGAGGACACCCGCGCGGGTGCCGCCAATGCCTTTTGCCCAAGCGAGCGCCACTTTTTTGGCCTGCCGGCTCGGATTTTGATAGACCGCGATGAGTGCAGGCACGCCTTTGCCTTCGAGGTATTGTCGACGAACGATGTGGCCGGGTCCCTTGGGTGCGACCAGGATCACATCCACTTCTTTCGGGGGAACAACCGTTTTGAAATGAATTGAGAAGCCGTGCGAAAATAGAAGCGTTTTTCCTTTCGTGAGGTTCGGCGCGATGTCACTTTCGTAAACTGCGGATTGCTTTGTGTCCGGCAAAGCGACCATGATCACGTCACCGAGACGGACGGCTTCGGCGGTGGACACCACTTCAAAGCCTTTTTCCTTCGCCACCGGGATCGATTTGCTGCCCTCATACAGGCCGACGATGACTTCGCAACCACTGTCTTTGAGGTTAAGCGCATGGGCGTGGCCTTGAGAGCCAAAACCGAGCACGGCCAGGGTTTTGTTTTTCAGGACGCTTAAATCCGCATCTTTGTCCGTATATACTTTTGCAGGCATGGTTATTTTCTGTTTTGAGTTGAGGGTTCAGAGTAAAGAACAGAGCATGGTCACTTGCGCGGCAAGGCGACTTTGCCCGAGCGCGTCAGATCCAGTACGCCAAAGGTTTTCATTAGTTCCAGAAACTTTTCCACCTTGCTTTCATTTCCCGTGATCTCAATGGTGAGGCTCTTGGGTTGAACATCTACAATTTTCGCCCGGAAAATATCCGTAATCTGCATCACTTCTGCGCGCGATTTGGAATCGACCGCTACTTTGACCAGCACCAGTTCGCGATCGATGTATTCGCCGTCCCGAAAATCATGAACATGCAGCACTTCGACCAGCTTATTGAGCTGCTTGACGATTTGGTCGAGCGTGGCGTCATCGCCACGCGTGACAATGGTCATCCGCGAGCTGCTGGCGTCCTGCGTCGGTCCGACGTTCAAAGTGTCGATATTGTAACCACGACCGCTGAACAATCCGGCCACGCGCGTCAGTACGCCAAACTTGTTTTCCACCAAAACCGAAATCGTATGTCGCATAATTAAACTTGCCTGGTTCCGCTAGATCTTCGCGCGCTGAACATCAGCCCGCAGTATGTATTTAGCGTAGCGCAGATTTGTAATCTGCCGTTTCGCAGAATTGCATTCTGCGTCGTGTCGGCAGGTGCCATTGCGCTCGAATTTTCGGGCGCTGTGCCGATTACAAATCGGCGATACAGCAGATTACAAATCTGCGCTACGAGGCCGAGCTGTGCGCTAACCACATGCAAGGTGGAACTTGTCCCTCCCAGGAAGTGAGGTTGACGAAATCTTGGATTGCCCATCTGGTCCTCATTCTCCGTCGTCCACTCGACGGCAACGTCGGGGATAAGCTGGGATTCGTCCCTCCCGGTTGATGTGGCTTGGTATGCCTTCGTGTCCATCGGCGGCTAAAACTTCAGTTGCTCCACCATTTGCAGCACCGTGTTGTTGATCATGCCGATCACGAGCTGCGGATAGATTCCCAGCAGAAACATCAAGGCTGTTACCGGAAGGATGATCAGCCGCTCGAACGAGCTGAGATCGGGCATGCTGGTCCAGCGCTCGTTCAATGGCCCATTAAATACACGCTGCAAGAATGTCAGCAGAAATATCGCCGTCACCAGCAACCCGATGACCGCGAGCGCCGTCGCCCAGGTTGACAGCGGAAACGCGCCTTTGAAGATCAAGAATTCGCCGACGAAACCGTTCAATCCCGGCAACCCCAGCGTGGCGAACACCGAGATGCCCATCAATCCACAAAACACCGGCATCACCTTTCGCAAGCCGCCAAAATCATTGAGCCCGCGCAACCCGCCGCTCCGTTGCTCCAGGAATCCAACGAAGCAAAACAGCGCCGACGCCGTGAGTCCGTGATTGAACATTTGCAGCAGCACACCGTTGAGCGCGGCGGACTTTTCGACCGCCGAAGCCGCCTGGTTTTCGGTGAACGTCACGGCCGCGAAAATCCCGAGCAGACAATAGCCGAGATGGTTTATCGACGAATAGGCAAGCATTCGCTTGAGGTCGCGTTGCGCGAACGCGGCGCTGGCGGAGAAAATGATCGTGGCGATCGCCAGCCATAGCAGCGGCGTCAGGATCATTCGCATCTGGTCCGGAAACAGCGGCATCAGCACTCGAAGAAAACCGTATACGCCCATTTTCGACATCACCCCTGTCAACAGCATCGTCGTGGGCGTAGGGGCCTCGGCGTACGTCATCGGCAGCCACGTGTGAAACGGGATGAGTGGGACTTTGACCGCGAATCCAAGGAATACACCAATGAAAATGACCAGCGACAATTGGTCCGCCGTCAGATCGTACCAGCCAAGTTTGACGGACAATGCGGACGCCAGTTCTCCGGTGCGCGCCAGCTCGGCCAGGCGAATAAAGTCAAATGTGTCAGTCGCCAGAAAGATTGCCAGAAACGACAGCAGCATCGCGACACTGCCGGCCATGGTGTAAATAAAAAACTGAGTGGCGGCGGACCCACGTTGCGGCCCGCCCCAGAACTTGATCAGGAAAAATGCCGGCACCAGGCTGAGCTCCCAGAAAATAAACCAGTGAAAGAAATTCAACGCCGTGAACGTGCCGAACAGGCCCGCTTGCAGAAATAAAACCAGGGCAAAATAGAGGGGGACCTTCTCTTCGATTTTCCACGAAGCCAGGATTGCCATCGGAACGACCATCCCGGTGAGCAATACCATGAGGAGCCCAAGGCCGTCGATTCCGACGAAATATTTTATTCTCAGAGTGGGAATCCAGGTGTGTTGTTCGACAAACTGGAGTTCGGGCGACGCCGGATCGAATCTTTTCCACAACAACCCGGTCAGAACCAGGGCAAGCAAACTGAAGCCAAGCGCCAGTCTTCGAACGAGATTTTTCTTCGAGCCATCGAGGCTGAGCAGCGCTATCGCTCCGATCAGCGGTGCGACGGTCAGGGTCGTGAGCAGAGGAAATTCGTTCATGATCTCCGGCAACCCCAAATCAAGATCAGGACCAGGACTGTCAATGCCACGCCGATCACCCGGAGATAATTTTGTACCTGGCCATTTTGGAGCGATGAAATCAATTTGCCGCCGCGACTGACGCGCCCGCAACCCTGATCAAAGCCGGGATTGATCACGTATTCGTCAAAGAAACGGTTCAGCCAGGAGAGCCCCAAAAACAGATACGACACCAACTGCACGGCGCCGTTCCAGATCCAGGTGTCAAGCCAATCGCAGAGCCGGGCCCACCTTGCGTTAAACCGAACGACGCTCGCTTCATACAGTTCGTCGATGTAGAATTTGTTCCGCAGCAGAGCGAAGACGTCCGGCCAGCGCCGTTCCAAAACGTCTGCCTCGCCCGCGGTCTGAACCGGTTGGCGTCCGTACCACCACCAGCCAAGGCCCACGCCTGCTCCCATGATTAGGGCGGAAAGGATCATTACCGACAGCACCTCTCCTTGAAACAATTTGCCCAGATCAAACTTAGCCGGTGCACCGCTTAGGTAGGATTGGAACCAGGGCCACGCCGGGGTGCCGAATACGCTCAATAGAATCGTGCAGACTGCCAGCACAGCCAGCGGCATAGTCATCACTCGCGGGCTTTCGTGAGGAACGTAGGACAGGCGTCCCGCCTGTCCCGGGTGCAAATCAGCCGGCGAAGGCGCGAAATTTTCGTCAGTCATCCCTGTTGCTCCGCGCATTGTGTCAACATGCGCCAACTGTCCTTCGAGCACCGGCGAGACGCCTGCCCTACTTTGGCCAAAAAACACGAAACAGATTTGCCGCGTCATGTAGAATGCCGTCAGTAGCACGCCAGCCAGTCCGAGGTAGAATGGCCAGTGGGAAACGTTCCAGCCGCGCGCGGCGTGAAGGATTTCGTCCTTGCTCCAGAAGCCGGAGAAAAAAAGCGGCACGCCGGACAACGCCATCATGCCGACGGCATACGTGGCAAATGTCACCGGCATAAACTTGCGCAAGCCGCCCATCCGTCGGATGTCCTGTTCCTCGTGACACCCGTGGATCACGGAACCGGCGCCCAGGAACAACAACGCTTTGAAGAACGCGTGCGTGATAAGATGGAACATTCCGACGGCTACTCCGCCCACACCGAGGCCCATCATCATGTAGCCGAGTTGAGAGACAGTCGAGTAAGCGAGAATGCGCTTGATGTCCGTCTGCGCTACGGCGATTAACGCGGCGAAGACGGCGGTAATGGCGCCAATCCACGTGACAGTTCTAAGCGCTGTGGAAGGCGATAAAGCATTGTTGAGTGCGGGTTCGGGAGGCATGGCGCCGCCCAACGTTTGAGGGGTGGACGCGGCTGTCGATTCTTGACGGGACAGGGGGGTCCCTGGTGCTGTTACGCTCGAGGCTTGCGCTACGGTCGCGGGCCTTGCCAAAACCGGCGGCACTGCCTCCATTAACGGATAGACTCGTGCCACTAAAAACACACCGGCTGCAACCATTGTCGCGGCATGGATGAGCGCGCTGACGGGCGTTGGGCCTTCCATCGCGTCGGGCAGCCAGACGTGGAGCGGGACCTGGCCGCTCTTGCCAACTGCACCGCAGAAAATCAGGAGCGCAATCGCCGTACTCACGGTCATACCGCCGAGCGTGGTTTGCGCGATGAGCTTTGTGAGGGCGGATTGTTGAAGGCAACCGCCGCCGTTGTCATCGTAAAAGACCAGCGTGCCGGTTTGCGAATACAACCAAAGTATGCCGAGGAAGAATCCGATGTCGCCAATGCGCGTGGTGATGAACGCTTTCTTGGCCGCCGCCGCCGCGCTGGGTTTGTGATACCAGAAGCCGATAAGCAGATAGGAGGTGAAGCCCACCAATTCCCAGCAGATGAACAGCAGCAGGAGGCTGTTCGCAATGACGACTCCCAGCATCGCTGCCGCGAACAAGGCCAGGAAACAGAAGAAGCGCGTGAAGTTCTCGTCATGGGCCATGTAACCGACGCTGTAGATGAAGATAAGCCCGCCGACAAACGTGACCATCACGAGCATCGCCGCCGTCAGCGGGTCAAGCGTCCAGCCCAGTTGCAGCGACGTCTCGCCGAGCACGAACCAATCGAAGTTGTGTACCTGCCGCATCGCTGTGCCGTGTCCGCCGAGCGTCGACACGAACACCACGCATGCCAATACAAACGCCAGCACCATCGAACCGATCGCCAGTGATGCTGCGAGAGTGCGATGGCGCTGCTTCATCAACGCACTCAACGCTGCCGCCAGCAACGGCAGCGTTGGAATCAGCCAGAGGTTTTGGGCAATCCAAGTCATGAGTCTTCTTTGCTCTCTGCGCTGCGTTCTACCTTCTTTGATTCTTCTCGGAAATCGTTAAAGAAATCCTCGTCGACTTCGAAAGTCTGGATCGGCTTCAGACCCAACCGAAGGCTCTCGAACATCTCGATCAACTTTTCCCCATCCACCAGTTCAATGGGCTTGGCTCCGTCGCGGAGCGCTTCTTTGCGGGCGTCGGACGTGAAGGTGCCGGTAGTTATGATTATTCCCTTATCCGCCCGACCTTCCATCGCACCACGGAAATCGCGAACTTGGGAGGGGCTCACAGAACGCTCATAGCGTTTGCATTGAAAGAGAACTTGAAAGCTGACGAAAGGATTTATCTGCAAAATACCGACGCCATCTATTCCACCGTCACCGGTTCGTCCTGTGACAGTCACCTGCTTGAAGCCCGCTTCCCGAAGCAATCTTTGGCAAAGCTGCTCGAAACCCGACGATGAAATAGACTTGATTACGTTCAACAAATGCTCGCGATGAGAACCAGCGGCTTCGGTTTCCGCCTCCTCGGGAGTTTCCTCCGCTGACTTAGGTTCCGCTTCCTTGGACTGTCGGCGCTGTTCTTGGAAGACCTTGTGAATCCGAGAAAAAATCTCCAGGGCATCGTCGTGAGTAAGTGCTTTGTTCCGGCTCTTGTCAGTCAAAGCCCATACGCCCCGCTCCGAAGAAGAAACCAGGCCGTCCTTATTGAGATAGAAGCGCGCCCACTGGACCTGGTTGAGAAACCTCGATGAGCCAGACCCCATCAACTCTTCTTGGTCCTTGGCTGGGATCTGGAGCATCTCTGCGATCTTATCGGCAACTTCGCTGGGGCTGCCGGAACCGCCCAGCGCACGGAGGGCGTCTAGGACTGGTCCGAAATACCGGACAAACTGAGGCCCTTTCGATTTTCGAAATTTGGTGACCATTGGAATTCGGTTCGTTGTGACTTG
>JBDTOW010000203.1:0-6924 GCA_039933075.1 Verrucomicrobiota bacterium
CGGTTGTGGAATGGAGCGCGGCTGTGTGCGGAGCACGTGCGGAGCACGTGCGGAGCACCAGCCGCAGCACGTCCGCATATCCAAGTGCTTTCGAATTCTTCCAACAAGCCATGAGTGGCAGCGTGCGCTGCGGCTGGTCCGTTGGACACAGCCGCGGTCCGGGGCGAAGGTTCATGCAGAGCCGCCACCGGCTCTCGCGCTCTGGACACCCTCATTGATTCTCCTCACAACTCCGTCCTGGGAAAGTTCGGCCACAAAATTCGCTGTGTCGCGCTGAACGCAAATCGGCACATCGCCAGCAAGCTCGGGAATAGCTGAAAGGCGGCGGCCGTTCCGGGAATGACGCAGCGCACTCAACAAATCATTTTGGGCAAGCTGGTAAATCTGGCGGGCGATCTGCGCCGAATCGGCAACCTTGCCGGCGCTGTAGTCGGCCCAGATTCCATCGCATAACGCACCGGCAGCGAGCACGTCTTCATACGCCGCCTGATCGACGGTGCCGCTGCAGATCACCATCAAATTCGATGGTTTGAGTTGTTGAATCGATTTAGCAATCGCGCTCAGATTGAGAAATGATCCGATGAGGACGGACCCAGCCTTGGCGCAAGCCCGCAATGCTCGTGTGCCATTGGTCGTCGTCATCACCACCGTACTGCCCCTCACGCGTTCCGGCGTGAATTCACGCGGCGAGTTGCCCAAATCAAAATCGATCGATCCCGTCTGCGCCGCGCGTATTCGCAAACCGTCGCGCTCGCCCGCGAGCAAAACAGCGGGCTCGCGCCGCCGGACCTCCAGCGCCTCGTCGATCTCGGCCACCGGGATGATCGCCTTCGCGCCATTCGCCAGCGCGGTGACCATGGTCGTGGTCGCGCGAAGAATATCGAAAACCACGCAGGTCGTCCGGCTGAGGTCGCGGTGGTCCAGCATCGCGAATTCAGCCGGAGTGAAAAGAGCTTCAAGATTCGTCGTCATGGTCGCCGTTGCAAGTCTCGGGTCTCAAGTCACGAGTCTCAAGCCCCGGGTTGATTTCGGTTTGGACTTGGTGCGCATATAGTGAAAGAGGTACTGCTGCGCGTAGCCGGCGTTGGGGCCGAAATAAGTAGCGGTAAATTTCTCGAGGCGCTTTCGGCTGACTCGCCGCCGCGGAAAGTAAAGCTGGCGCAGCGCTTTCATCACCCAGACATCCACGGGAAAAGCCTCCTGAAATCCGTATGCGAACAAGAGAACGCAATCGGCAATTTTTCTGCCGACGCCCGGAAGGCCCATCAACTCGGCGCGCGCCGCGTCGACCGGCATCGTCGCCATGCAATTCAAATCCACCTCGCGTTCGGCGATTTTCAGCGCGGTGGCGCGCAGGTACGGAGCGCGGAATCCCATCTTGCATTCGCGCAATTCCGCTTCGGTGCACCTGGCGATGCGCTCGGGAATTGGAAAAGAGAAGACCTCGTCCGTTCCGCCGGGAACCGCCACCGGCTCGCCGAAACGCCGGCACAGCAGCGCCACAATCTGCCGAATCTGGACGATTTGTTTGGTGGATGATAAAATGAATGACGCCAAACATTCCCAGGGTTCCTGCCGCAGCAGGCGTAACCCGCGACAGGCATTTACCGCCGCGCGAAGAGGTTCGTCGTCGGGAAAGCTTGCCAGCACGGGTTCGAGATTTTCGTCCGTCCGTAAATAGCCGGCCAACCAAAACCAGTCTTCGACCGGCGTCGAGGTCTGCGCGAGGATTTGGCCAAAGGTCGAGCGGAGGCGCACCCACTGTCGGCCCACCACGCCATCCCACGCGCCTTCGCGCTGTTGCCAGCGAAACGCCTGGCCTGACGACAGCGTTGCGGCGAGGTCATAGTCGCGAACGGAAAGAACCGTATGGCACGCTCCATCGCTCATAGCAAACCGCGACAGGCAAAGAGCTGTATTTGACGAATCACTTTGCCTCGATACGGCACGTCGAACATACCCAAGTCCACGACCGACGAGAATTCCTTCATCAGGAATTCAGGCGGCGGGCGAGGCGACTTCGTTTGCTGAACATAAATCGCGTTTTCTCCTCTGCGCTCCCGGTAGCCGGGCCAGAAATAGAATTGATTCTCCGGACGATCGGACGAGTGGTAGTAAACGATCGGATGGTCAGGGACTCCCGCTTTCGCTTCGGGAAGGTAAAACGAGATGAGGCCGCTAATCCCGTAATGGTCCCCGATGATAAACACCGGCTTGCCTTCGGTCAGCAACTTAGCCCGCGCCTCACCAGCCGCTTCCGCGGTTTCCTTCCAGCCTCTGACGCGCCGCAACGGATCGCTCTCAATCGGCAGAGCGCGGCCGATAATCTTTGCGATAAGATTCGTGTCGTGCAGAAGGATTACCATGGACAATCCAAGACCTAATCCTGCCGCCAACCAGACTCTAACACCTTTGCTCACGTGCCAGCGGTCGTTGCGCCAGCGCGCTTCCCAATAAACTGCCATCAGACAAAACAGCGGCAAAACCGAAGGCGCGATCCAATTCGGCTGTACCCTTGAGCGCACCGTGTAAGCAGCATAAATAAGGAAGACCGGTGCGCCCATGCTGAATAGGTAGATCGATAAACGGCTTTTCCATGAGCGGTTCCAACAGCCTGCCGCCGCCAACACCGCCGCCGTGAAAAATATTGGATTCAACAAACCCAGTTCGGAGCCGAAAAACTCCCACGCGTACCGAAGCGTCGGCCGCCATTCCTTGTCCAGGCCGGCGTTGCCCGCAACATGCGTCAGCGTGATCCAGTCATGCTGCTGATTCCAGATCACCACGGGAACGGCACAAAGCGCCATGATCACCAACGCGAGATAAGGACCTGGGCGCCGCAGTTGCGGCCGCGCGGGCGGCCACAACCAAAAGAAAACGGCCCAGCACAAAAGCTGGAACAGTGCGGTGTATTTGCTTAAGAAGCCGAAGCCCATCCACAAGCCGGTCCAAAGCCAGTGCGCCGTGGAATCATTTCGCACTGCGCGCCAGCCGGAAACCAGTGCTGCCGTCCAAAACAACACCGACAACGGATCGATCGTCATCAACGTGGCGCCCACAGCCAACAGCGGCGTCGCAGCGCTGATCGGCACCAGCCAAAAGCCGATTCGCGCTCTGATCTCGCGAGCGAAAAACCGGAGCAGCAGCAGGGAAAGAACGGCAGCGATCACCGGCGAAAAAAAGCGCACACCAAAAGCGGTGTCCCCCCACAAGTGGGTGCCCAGGAACTGCGTGTAAGCGATCAAGGGAGGTTTGCTGAAATAGGAAAGCGCCAGATGTTTCGACCAGAGCCACTGGTAGGCTTCGTCTTCGCTCAGTTCGATTTTATCACTGGCGATGTAAGCCAGTCTCGCGAACAGGAGGACCGCAATCAAAAGGTATCCCAGGCGCAACCAGTGCTGATCGGTGGTCGCTGCGTTCGCCTTCTTTGACTCTCGAGCTCGCGCTGGAGAAAACGGCGGCACAAGCGACGGCAGTTTCTTCCACCAAAGCGGAAACCAACGCCGTCCCAGCGATTGCCACAACGCGTTCACGCTCCAAACTCCGGCCGCCCCGTACACCGCACCCAACAGAGCGCCGGCGGTAACGTCGGTCGGATAATGCACGCCGCAGTAGATACGGGAAAAGCTGACCAGAAGGGCGAGTGGCAACATGAAGAACACACTTCGTCGATAGTAAATGAGCGTCACGGCCGTGGCGGCGAACCAGTTCGCGGCATGGGAAGAGGGCATGCTCCCGCTGCCGCCTCGTCCGACGCGCACGATCGCATCGGAAAGCTCCAGAAACGGACGGGGACGCCCAATCGCCCGCTTGAGTGGGCCACAAATCAGCCCATCACCCACAAACACGGCCAGCACGAGCATCAGAGCGCAAACCCGGCCGCGCACCCCCCCTTTCCAGACCAAGGCGGCCAGAACGACGAGCACAAGCGGTCGAAAGAACGGTGTGTCGCTGGCGAACGGCATCACCGCGTCGAAAAGCGGGTTGCTTAATGTCTGGTTGATGAACCGGAAAAGACTCTCATCGATGGGTTGAACCAATAACATCGACCCAGCTTAATAAACAATGAGCGAACGAACAGGAAAACCCTTCAACTTTTCCCGGCCCTTAAGTAATCCGAGTTCGATCAAGAAGCAAAGTTCCAGGATATCGGCGCCCAGCTTCTTGAGCAGAGCGGCCGCGGCGGAAGCAGTTCCGCCGGTGGCGAGCAGATCGTCGATCAAAAGGACGCGGGTTCCTGGTTGGACGGCATCGGTGTGGATAGCGATGGTGTTGCTGCCGTACTCGAGATCGTAGCTCTGTTCGTAAGTTCCATACGGCAGCTTGCCTTTCTTGCGGACCGGAACAAACCCCGCCTCGAGTTTCAAGGCGGCGGCCGCGGCAAAAATGAAGCCGCGCGCATCGATGCCAACCACGGCATCCACTGAACCCGGGCGAAAATTCGCCGTGAGCAGGTCTATACTAGCGCGGAAAAGCCGGGCGTCAGCCAGCACCGGGGTAATGTCCTTGAACTGAATTCCCGGTTGCGGAAAATCTGGAATGTTGCGAATCGCTTTCTCGAGGTGCGCTGAAGTGATCTCAGATTGTTTCACGGAGCTTGCTGTCGATACCCAGACTATAAACGCTATTTTTGAACTGCTTCAAGCTTCTCAATCATCCTGCGCAGTTTGGCCAGCGCGATGTTCTGGATCTGACGCACTCGCTCGCGCGTCACTCCGAATTTCTGTCCCACTTCCTCCAGTGTTTTTTCGGTCCCGCCATCCAGTCCAAAACGATAGCGAAGAATAGTAGCCTCACGGGGATCGAGGGTTTTGACCATTTCCTGCAGCATCCGCGTTACGGTTTTGTCCTCTAATTGTTCGTACGGCGTTTCGGCATTTTCGTCCTGCACGACTTCAGCAAAATTGTTCGAATCATCATCGCCAATGGGCGCATCGAGAGACGCCGGACGGATGGCGGCCGTCCGCAATTGAGTGACCCGCGCGGCGGTCATCCCCAACTCCTCCGCCAGTTCTTCATCGGTGGGCTCGCGTCCAAATACCTCCTGCAACTTCATCGACGTCCGGCGCATCTTGGAGATCTTATCAACCAGGTGCACGGGAAGCCGGATGGTTTTGGACTGATTGGCCAGGGCACGTTTGATCGACTGCTTGATCCACCAGGCACCGTAGGTGGAAAGTTTTCCGCCTTTGGCGGGATCAAAACGCTCGACAGCCTTCATCAATCCAATATTCCCTTCATTGATCAAATCCAGCAGCGGCAAACCAAATCCTTCGTAATCATGCGCGATCTTGACGACCAAACGCAAATTTGCCTTGATCATGTCTTCTCGAGCCTTTTTGTCGCCTTTCTTAATGCGGGCGGCCAGCTCGATTTCCTGTTGTGGTGTCAGCAATTTGACCTGGCCAATCTCGCGCAGATAAAGCTTGAAGGCGGTGTCCCCGTCGTAGGCCGGGCGCTTGTCCCGCTCGGAGATCGGCGCGATTTCACCACGAGGAACCCCGGGCGACTCCACGACCTGCACAATCTTTGCAGCTACGAGCGGCGCGGGAACAGAACGGGGCTTCTTTGTTCCCGGTCGAGCCGTCGGAACGGGGGAGTTGGAAGTTTTTCCGCCGGACGATCGGCGGTTTGGTTTCTTTTCTTCAGGCATACAAACTGGCAAAATAGATCTTCAGCCCTTGTCCGCAAGCAAATTGCGTTTGAGCCCGACCGGTTCAGTACCCGCTGAGTTCTCGCCGGCTCGGCTCGTGTCGGGGTCCCGGATCACCATGATGTTCTCTGGTGCAACGTGAACCAGGAGCGGTTCGCCCTTCCCACGTATACTGGACGGGTTTTGTTCAAACGCTTTGATGATCAACCCGGAAGGCAGCTTCAACTCATACTGCTCGAGGTCCCCGAAGTAACTGACCTGTGCGATGGTGGTCGCCAGGACGTTTGTCTCCCCGGCGCCAATCTCCACCGCCTCCGGGCGAAAACCGACCCAAACGTTTTCACCTGTTTCGAGAGCCGCGGGTTTTCCGGCCCGAAAATTCCCGAATTCGGTGTTCAGGGTGATTTCGCCGCCAGACTGCTCTGAGGCTTCGGCTGCAAGCCAGTTGGTTTCGCCAATAAAATCCGCCACGAAACGATTGGCGGGCTGCCGATACACGGTGCGCGGATCGCCAACTTGTTCAATCCCGCCGTCCCGCATAACCGCCATCCGATCCGCCAGAGAAAGCGACTCCTTCTGGTCATGGGTCACATAGATCGTGGTGACTTTGGTTTGATCGTGAATCCGCCGAATCTCGTCGCGCATCTCCAGCCGTAATTTAGCGTCGAGATTGGAGAGCGGTTCGTCCAGGAGCAGGACATCCGGTTTGATGACCAACGCCCGGGCCAGCGCCACGCGTTGTTGCTGCCCCCCGGAGAGCTGATTCGGTGTTCGCTTGGCGTAGGGTTCCATCTGAACGATGGCCAGTGCCTCGGCGACTCGCTCCTGTTTCTGAGTCGCGCTTACTTTTCTGACTTCGAGCCCATATGCCACATTTGCCTCGACCGTCAGGTGGGGCCAAAGCGCATAATTTTGAAAGACCATGCCCGTGTTGCGCTGGTGCGGTGGCACGCCATTCATCAGTTTGTCCCCGAAAAAAACCCGGCCCTCGTCCGGTTGATAAAAGCCCGCCACCAGTCGTAACAAGGTGGTCTTGCCGCAACCGGACGGTCCAAGCAGAAAAAACAATTCGTGATCGCGAATTTCCAGCGAGATGCTTCTGAGCACAGTCGTCGCGCCAAATTTCTTGGCGAGGTTTTGTATGGAAACACGCATCTCAGCCGTAGCTCTATTTAGTCGGCAAGGCGGTCCGTCTTCGATTAAGAAAAGCGCGGCCCGATCTCATACGCGGCATTAATTCAATGCCGTGGGGCCGGGGTGAGGGCGAGCCT
>JBDTOW010000204.1:0-6922 GCA_039933075.1 Verrucomicrobiota bacterium
AGGCGCGGGTCCACCACAATCAGCTTGGCCCCGAAATCGCGCGCCTGCCAGATCCAGTGCGTGAGCGTCGGGAATGTTTCGCTGACATTGGTGCCGCAAATCATGATGACTTCGGCATGAGCCAGGTCCGAGTAGTTGTTCGAGGCGCGGTCGAGGCCAAAAGCTTTCTTGTTGCCGGCGCCGGCACTGACCATGCAAAGGCGTCCGTTGTAATCCAGATTTTTAGTTTTCAGCGCCACCCGGGCAAACTTGCCGACGAGGTAACTCTTTTCATTCGTCAGCGACACGCCGGATAGCATGGCGAACGCGTCTCTGCCGTATTGATTCTGGATGCGTTGAATCTCGGCGACCAATCGATCGAAGGCGGCGTCCCAAGTAATCCGACCGAATCCCTTTCCTGCGACCCGTCCAATCGGGTCCAACAAGCGGTCCGGATGATTGTTTTGCAGGTAGCGCTGAACCCCTTTCGGGCAGAGCCGGCCTTCGTTGAAAGGGAATTCCTCCCACGGTTCGAACCCGACAATACGGTTTTCCTTAACCAGCAGTTTGATCCCGCATTGCATGCCGCAAAAACAACAGTGCGTTTTCACCACGTCGTCCGGCTCGTCGCGTCCCGGGTAGCCTTGCGTGGGAGGGAAATTCAGCGTAGGCCCGAATTGCGCAATCACCTCTTCAGCGGAAATAGGGAGGGTGGCCATGACGAGTTATCCAAACAGTGAACCGGCTTTCTGCCGCGCCTTGAGATGGGCTTTCGCCAGGAGGGCGCGCTTTCCCCGCGGACTGTAATCCAAATGTGATTTGCCGTCCTTGCGCGCGTAGTCGAAGCCAAGCTGCGCGGTCACCTCTTTGACATCATCCACATGCATCTGCGAATCGAATCTTTCTTCGGTATGCGGACAAACTGCCTGTGGCCCCTCCTCGCCTGCTTTCCGATAAATCGCGATGCCGAGTTGCGCCGGGCGCTGGATGATGTGATAAAATTTTCCAAACGGCATCCAGAGCAGAAACAGGATCACGGTGATGGCATGGGTGATCGCCATGAACTGATGGGCTTTGCCCTCCATGAATTTGTAATCGAGGCTGATGCCCAGGCCGGTCAGCGAGATTGCCAGCAAGAGCAACAGCGGCAACCAATCGTCCTCAAACGTCTGAATCGCGATCTGCCCGGCGTGCGTCAGACGGCGGCGGATCATGATCATCACTCCCGCGATGACGAGGATGGCCGACCAGTTCAGGGCGTTGAAAATGATTTCGGCAATCCAGGTGTGAAGAGGAAACTCCATGACCTTGAAGCCGAAGGTAAAAATCTCGTAAGTATCGATGCCGCCCGCCTTCAGGCCGAAATGAATCCAGCCAAAGACGAGCGGAAACGTGACGGCAAATGCGAGGAGAGAACCCCAGGCCATGAGCATGTGACCGTAGCCGCGCGCCTTGCCCCGATTGCGGATAAATCTCTGGCCGAGGAATTGCACGACGAAATGGCGCACCAACTCCCAGCCGTACGCAATCGTTCTCCCAGTGAAGAACAACCGCCAACCGCGCGCGAAGTACTGCCAGGTGGGCGGACGTTGCAGCCACACGGTGTAGCGGTAGACCACCCCAAAGCAGGCGAAGATACAACCGAAGAGATAAGCGATCAGCGCGGGGTCGAAGTTCCCGAGATTGCGCGAGCCAATCAAGATTGAGGCCACCAGCAGCACCGTCGCAGCGGTTGCAATCAGTGCAGCGCGCAGATTCAGCGTGTTAAACATGGGCTTCGGCTTTTTGATAAAGCATTTGGTAGATAGACTCTACTAAACAATTTTGCTGTTCCCAATCAAAAATCGAGAGTCGATTTTTTCACTCTCAGGCAGAAAGTGCGGTGGGTGTCATTCGGCGACGAGCGTCCAGACTAAACACGAGATGGACGACGATGTTGGCGAAGGATTGAGACATGGGTGTGACGCCCTTTCAGGGCTCGGGATAATTTGTGGGGACGGCTAACCTGGGCCTGCGCTCGCTGCTCGCTTCAGCCCAGGCTGTCACATTGGGGGCTTTCAGCCCTGAACAATGGCGGAACGACGTGTTCGGAGTCGTCGGGGCGGTACGCGGCTGCTCCTTCTCCGCCTCGAACGGGGTGAGGGTTAGGGTGAGGTGTCGATTTCGTATTCGGATTCTTCGTTATGCCGTTGCGTTTGTCGATGCTCACTGATTTTGGTCAATCATCAATTCGATGGCACTGCGGTTGCCGAGGGGGTATGCAAACTTCTCGGGAGGTGCTTCCGGAGTCAGGAATTGGTTGTAAATGAGCGCGCCTTTGTCCTTGTAAAGGCGGGTCTTTTCCACGCGCCAGTAACAGGGCCGAAGGCCCGCAATGTGATAGCCTGGGGTGAAGCGTAGCGCGCAGCCCCAGGGCCAACAGCAAACAAATCTCTCCCGCCCTGTAAGGAAGGAACAAACCCATGCAACAACCGCCACCAAATTTCAATCCCAGGCATATCGTTCATCCAACGGCTTGCGGTTCTTCTCACAAACTCGGCGGAACTCGGTTTGGAAATCCTCCTGTTTGTGGTGCTCCGGCTGATTGCGGATGTATTCGCGCACCAACTCGACATGAACGGGGCTGACGCTGAATTCGCCGTAGCCTGTCTGCCACGCGAAATCCGCATACCACGCGTGTTGCTCCTTAATCCAACCCGACGACGAGCTCTTCACTTGCTCGACAATCTTCGCCGGCGCGTGATTTTTGGATTGCACGAACAGGATGTGGATATGGTCGCGGACGGAATTGATTTCGATGAGGGGCGAGTTGTGGTTCTTGATGAACAGGCCTTCCTGCCAGCGGTCGAGTTTCTCGCCCGTTCGCGCTTTCAGTCGATGATAAATTCCAATCGGCATGAAGATGACGAACCCGGCGAGGAGGATCAGCCGGAACAATTGGTCGTCGCTCATGGGTGAGCTTCAGATTTCACGTTTGTTTGGGTTTATTTTCACCGCTTAACAGGCGTTCCAATTCGTTGGTGACTTTCAGTTCCTGCGCCCATTGCCTCAAGTAGCTTTTGTCCAAAGCATCGGCTTGCACAGCCACCACGCCTGCGGCATCGCCAATTTGCCGGTCGGAGGGTGAGATGCGATTCCACACGAGCTTGTGCAGGATCACATCTTCCGCCGTGGAAATCCACGCTGGTTCGCCGAAGAGCGTGACTTGTGCGCGACGCCGGAGCATTTCGCGGTCGAACGGTTCGGGTTTCGGCAACCAGAAATCCACCTTCAACGCGGAGCGGGTATCAATGGCGTTGAATTGATGCGGCGGTTGATACGCGGCGCGGACGGCGGCTTCCTCGATGTAAAAGTCACCGCTGAATTCCTGAACAATGCGCGGCACGGCAGAGATCGGCAATTGAATGACAAAATCCAGATCGTGCGTGGTGCGTGGGATGCCCCAGTAGTTGCTCGCCATCGAACCGGTAAGGTAGTAGGTGATGCCGGTCCGGTCTAGCCGGTGCAAACAATCCACGAGCAGTTCGCGCTCGTTCATGCGCCGCGGGCGAGTTCAAGGCGGCGACGAAGGAGGCGCTCAACTTCGGCGGCGTCCGCCTTGGGGTGTTGTCGGCGGATGCCTTCGCGCGCGATGTCGCAGGACATTTCGTGCAATTCCAAAGCCAAAGCCAATCGCTGTTCGCCGGTCATGCGGCGGTAACGCTTGATCTGTTCTTCCAATGCCGCAGTCGGAGTCATGGCTTTCCAATAGCTCAATTCACTGCGCGTTACAACTTCAACTCCGCATCCGTGACCGCGCCGAACGAGGCGGATGAGTCGAAGGATTTCAGGATGCCCAGTTGAGTTGCGCCGGGGGCATCGAGCGCTTCCTTCCAGGTCGGGAGCACTCGCCAACTGTCATTGTGGCCGTAGGCGTGATGTGCACCGGCCAAATACCAATAATAGGCCTGGCGGCGAATCCAAAGGGGAGTGACTTCAAACTCGTATTCAGAGCCGCGTTCATAAGCGCCTTCGGCCATGCGGATGGGTTTTGTGGGTTTCCGAGCAGGATGTTTTTCATGTTTGTTTCCCTCCTGTTTCGGCGGTTGAGGGTGACGGATCGTTTGGAAATTTTCCTACTTGCGAGGGTTTTGGTACCAAGTGACGTTGTTGCTCGCGCGCCCTGCGATCACGAGATCGAGATCGCCGTCCTGATCCATGTCAAAGGCGCGAATGTCGTAAGCCTCTTGATCGCTTGCGACGAGATGGTTGGTGAAGTTTCCCTTGCCGTCGTTTTCGAACCACCAAGCCTCCTTGTCACCGTAGGCGCAGGTGGCGGCGTCGAGGTCCCCATCGGCATCCATATCCAGGACGATCAGGGAATGGGGCTCTTTGAGCGTGGCGTGAATCGGGTGCTCCGTCCATGAAGGCGCTTCAAACCAGATAACCCCATTCCCGTGTCCGCGGCTGGCGATGAAATCAGTTTTTCCGTCGTTGTTGACGTCGCCCGGATGAATGTTGGTCGCGCCGATCTGCTTGTCGGCGATAATGCGTTTCTTCCAGGCTCTGGTCGGATCTTCGGGAGCTTCCCACCAGGCGAAGTAATTTCCGTCCGGGGATGGGTTTCCCTTGGCGCCGGTCGCTGCGTCTGGACGTCCATCCCCGTTGACATCGCCGAAGCCGAGGTAATGGGTCAGGCCGGGCGCGTCTTTATTCGCGAATGCGTGAGCTTCCCAACTCTTGGCCGTGCGCGGGCTTTTGGGCACGGCGAGCCAGACGAGAGATTCGGGGAAATGCGTGTCGATGGGTTGAGCGCTGTTGGCGATCAGATCCATCCGGCCATCCCGGTTGACATCACCTTTTAGCAGTCCATGAATGCCGTTGAGATCTTTACTGACGACCCGCAGCGGCCAAGGCTCGGTGAGGGGGTGATCGGGCTGTTCGAGCCAGACAATCAGCCCGGGTTGATACCGGGCACCAATGAAATCCAGATCCCCGTCTCCGTCCACATCGAAAGCCTCGCTGTGGATGAAATCATGGCCGGGTGTGGCGTCGAGAACGATCTCTTTCCAATCGGGTCCGACGAAGAGGCGGGTCTTGTCACCGCTGTTTGCGATAATGTCCGGTCGTCCGTCCTTCGTAAAATCACCAGCGATTGCGGTCAGGCTTTGCGAACCTTGATGGACGACATGTTTCAGCCACTGACGTTCGGCGGCTTTCGTTGGTGAGTGCACGAGAGGAAAGAGGACGGCGGCTGCGAGGGCGAGCGAGACCCGGACACGGCAAGGAAAAGTTGGGGCAAACATGGGGCGACGTAAGCGCACACGCGGAGCTGCGTCAACATAGAAATGGCATGCGAAGGCTTTCGGACGTTGGCTCCCACTACGCGATGATCTCGTGGATCGGCTTACCATGGTCAATCTCCAGGCGCTTGCGGCCGGGGACTTCGAGTTGGCGTGAGTCGAGACCGAGCTGGTGAAGGATCGTGGCGTGGATGTCGGTGACGTAGTGCCGGTTCTCGACGGCGTGAAAGCCGATCTCGTCGGTGGCGCCATGCACGACCCCGCGTTTTAGCCCGCCGCCCGCCATCCAGACCGTGAAACCGAAGATGTGATGGTCGCGGCCATCGGAACCTTGTGAGCCTGGGGTTCGACCAAACTCCGTGGCGAACACGACCAGCGTTTCATCGAGCAGCCCGCGCTGGTCGAGGTCCTCGAGCAGCGCGCTGATGGGTTGGTCCACCGCAAGCGCTAGTTTCGAGTGATTCTCCTTCAGTCCGCTGTGCGCATCCCAGGCCCCTGCCCCACCGCCGCCGTGCTGGATCTGGACGAAGCGCACGCCGCGCTCCACCAGGCGCCGGGCTGCCAGGAGTTGTGAGCCAAACTCCCGGCAGTGCGGCAGGTCGAGGCCGTAGAACGACTTGGTGCGTTCGGTTTCCTTCGAAAAATCCATGACCTCAGGCACCGATTGCTGCATCCGGAAGGCGAGTTCATACGACGCCACGCGAGCGGCGAGAACAGGATCGTCGGGATACTCGACACCGCGCAGTGCGTTGAGTTCCCGGATCAAATCCCGGCCCACGCTCTGGGCATCCGCGGAGAAGGGCCGTTCGGGCTGGCCAAAATCGAGTGGGTTTTTGGGATCGATGCGCAGCGGGACAGCGTCGTGGGCCGGGCCGAGATAGAGACCGTCCTTCTTGTTCCAATACTCACGAGTACCGATCGAGATGAACTGCGGCAGGTTATCATTGAGCGAGCCGAGACCGTAGTGGACCCAGGCGCCGAGAGTGGGGAACTCGCCGTCGAGCATGTTGCGCCCCGTGTGAAACTGCGTTTGTGCGCCGTGATTGCTGTCGGTCGTCCACATCGAGCGCACCACTGCCAGGCGATCCACCTGGCGCGCGAGGTGGGGAAACCAGTCGCTCACTTCGATGCCGCTTTGGCCGTGCTTTTTGAAGCCGCTCTGCAGCGGATAAAGCGTGTTGCGCTGGTTGCCGTTGGCGTCGGGGACGATCAGGCGTTCGATGGCGAGCTTCTTGGGATCCTGCGCATCGGCGAAGGGCGTTTCGGCAATCGTCTTGCCGCCATACTTCGTGAGCATCGGTTTGGGATCGAAGCTTTCCACGTGGCTCACCCCGCCGTTCATGAACAACCAGATCACACTCTTGGCCTTCGGCGCGAAGTGCGGCAGGCCAGTGGGGGGCGCCCAGCCGGCGTTGCTGCCAAAGGCGTCGCGGTGCAGCATGGCCCCGAGCGCGAGTCCCGTAAAACCCATGCCGAGGTCGGCGAGGAACGCGCGGCGGTTCATAGACTGACAGTGGGGATGATGGCAGTTATACATAACGTTAGAGATTTCGCCGCATGAGGCGTCATTTCTCAAAATCTTTCTCCAACTCCAGGCCGTGCGTCCAACTTAATCCAGAACCGGAGAAGTTTTAGGCGCCGTCAGTTTCATGGCCACGAAG
>JBDTOW010000205.1:0-6912 GCA_039933075.1 Verrucomicrobiota bacterium
TGCACTCTTTGAATTCCTGCGCCATCAAGATCTCGCCACACTTCCAGTTCGGCAACAGTGCGTCCAATACCTGAATGATCGTGGGAACGCCTTTGACGAGCGAAATATCCACCGTCTCGAGTTGTGGCCAGAACGGAAACGCTGCGTCGGCGATCACCAGCGTGTTGGTGTGGCGCACTCGACCGATGAGCGAAAGGACGTTTGGATTGACGATCCCTTGAACCAACATAAACGGTTGCGGTTTTCTCGGATGTTAGAGGGATGAGAGTTGGCGTGTCAAGGCGCCACGGCTTTAGGGGGCCTTAGGTTTCATGTCCAAGGTCTCACGTCCCAGGTCCAAGATCGGAGACGCGAGATCCGATACCGTTCGATAGTGACAGCGGTGTCGAGCCACCGCGGTCCGAGGTTGTGTCGAAGGCATCACCCACTCGACTAACTCGATCGGCCTCGCAACCACAGCAAATCAACTCAGCAGCCAGATGAGGAACGCGATAATTTCTTTTCGATTGATCAAACTTACTCACAACTGGCACGCGTTCGGCGGCTCATTGGAAAACACGTTCGATGGGCACAATCGTTACGGCGTCCGGGTTGACGGCAATTCGATAATTTTCGATGAGTTTGTCTTCATCCAGAATTTCCTTCGGCTTGGGCGCATTGTAGCTGATGGCCGAGGGTTTGTTGTTCACGATCGCCTCACGCAACGCCTCCGGGTTCTTTGTGACGATGACGACACACAGGGAATCTGACTTGAGATGGCGGCGAATCGCCCGATTGACATCCTCCGCGGTCAAATGCGCGAGTTGTTCGCGCAGGTAAGCGCCGAAGTCACCGATGCCATAGTAGCGGCTGTCCATTGCATAGCCGAGGCGCTCGTCCTGGGTTTCCAAAAGAATATTGATATACTTGGACAGGAATTCGCGCGTGGCCTCGAAGGTTTCGCGAGAGATTCCTACGCGCACAAGTTTGTCGTATTCATAAAGCGCGGCGCGCAAGGCAAAGTGGGCATTCTGTGGTTCCACCGGGCGAATCCAGATCTGGAAAATCTGCTGCTGACGCGCGAGATTCGGGTCGGGCTGGAACCGAAACATTCCGCGCGGGAAATATTCGAGGTAAGCGTAATCGCCGTAATTCAGGCCGCGCGCCTCGCGGAGGCGTTGGAAGAGGTGACTGTTCTGCGAACGGTGCTGTCCAAGAAACGATGTGGCTAGCGCCAACGCTGGCCAGTCACTGTCGCCGCGTTTGACCCCGATCGGAAATCCGAGTGAGATCGCCGTCGAGCGTGTTTCGCGTTGGATAATTTCGATGCGAGTTCGCTTGACTGGTTCCGGATCGTTGAATTTGTGCCGATCCGATTCGCCAAGGGCCAATTTTTGAAAGTCTAATTGCGCCGTTTCCGGAAATGTCGCGGGATAACCACCCGCCAATCCAAGCACGAGATTTCGCCGTGAATAATGCCGGCGATAGAAGTCGCGAATATCATCAACAGTGAGCCGTTCGAGTGCGCCGAGAGTTCCGAGGTTGTGGTGGCCGTAGGGATGGTTCGCGTAGATGACGTTGTAGAGTTGCTCCTTGCCCAGTTCTTCGTCGTTCCCTTCGCGCAACGAGACTTTCAGAAAGTTAATCGCCTCGGCTTTCAGACGGCTAAAATCCTCCTCCCGGAAACCTGGCTCCAGCAGCATCTGGCGGATTAGCGAATAATAACGATCGAGGTTATCGATGTGCGTTGTGCCGGTGAACACAGTCATTTCCTTGTCCACCTGCCACTCGAAACTCGTCGCGATGGGATACATTGCTTCGACGATTTGATCGTAAGCCAGGACGCGAGTGCCGCCTTTAGCCAGCATGGCGGCACACAGCGCCGCGAGCCCTTCCTTGCCCGGCGGATCGTACGCGGCTCCGGTGTTGAACAGGATTCGAAAGGAAACAAGGGGCGACCGGTTCGGTTGCAAGACCGTGACAATCTCGTGGCGGGAATCTTCATTGCCCGCCGGGAATCCAGGCGGCGTCAGCGCAACAACTCCCATCAGGGCAGTCAGAAATCGAATCATTATTTTGCTCCTTCCTTCGCCGAGGATTTGCTGGCGAGCGTGACGATGGTGCGATTTTTCTCGGTGAAATACCGTGCGGCGAGCTCGCGCACAGCTTCAGGCGAGACCCGATCATACAGGGAAAACAATTTATCGACGGTTTCGGGAGTCCGTCGCAAGGCCACAAACGGCGCAAGAAACCTTGCGATTGCTCCCGAACTGGTCCAGCCCAGCGCGGTGCCGTAGCGCAGATGCGCCCGGGTGTCGTTGAGCTTGGAATCCGGAATCGGTTCTGTGGTGTACCGCTTGAACGTCCCCACGATTTGATCGCGCACATAGTCCAGGTCCTTCCGATCCTTAATCCGGGCCACCACGGTAAAGAGCTCGGGATCAATCTGATCGTCGAATGCCGCCGACAGGACGTCGACCTTTTGTTCCTTCAGGACCAGGCGCTGGTAAAGCTCGGAATTTTCGCCAAAGGCGATCACCGCCAATAGATCGAGGGCCGCTTTGTCTGACTTTTCGTCGGAGTATGCCGGGCCGTGAAACGCCACGACGACGAGAGGTAGAGTTGGGGAAGGCCAGTCGATATGGGCGGTGCGCGGCTCGGTTTGAGCCGGTTCAGCCGGAATTTGCGGGCCATGTTTGCCTCGCAGCCACTCGCCGAAATATTTTCGCGTCAAAGCGAGCGCGCGATCGCGAGTCAGATCGCCCACCAGCAAAATGGTGGTGTGTTCGGGACGATAATAACGGCGATAAAACTCGAGGCTGTAATCAAACTGATTTGGCATATCCTCGATGTCTTCGAGGAAACCCATCGTGGTGTGTTTGTAGGGGTGTTTATCGAAGGCGGTCGCGCGCAGAACTTCGTAGAGTTTACGATAGGGATCAGCGCTGTTCTTGTTGTACTCGCCCAGCACCGCACGTGTCTCGGTCTTGTACGCTTCCATCGAATATTTCAATCGCTGAAAGCGATCAGCCTCGATCTCCATGATCGACTCCAGATCCTCCTTGGGGAAAAGAGTGTGGTATACCGTGCGATCATCGGAGGTGTAGGCGTTGACGGCCGCGCCGGCGCGCTTTAGCACAGCGTCGCGTTGTTCCGACGTGAAACGTTCACTCCCCCGGAACATCATGTGCTCAAAAAAATGGGCATAACCACTTTTGCCCGGCTCAACTTCGTTGCGGGAGCCGGTTTGGACGACGACGTAAAGGGCGACCAGGTTCGGATTGTCGGTCGGAACCGTAATCAGCCGCAGGGCGTTGGGAAGATCGTCGATCGTGTAAGGATAAGGAAAAAACTTGCGCTCGGCTGCCGGCGCAGTGCCAGGCGAAGCCGCGCACAGAAGCAGCAATGAGAGGGACAGTATTTTCATTGCGCAAGGACTATCGGAAATCGAAAGCGGTGTCGAGCCAACGCCGTCAGTTTGCCTTTGCCCAACGATCGTGAGGTCACTGCCCTTCCACCGAGCGTTGTTGGAATTAGATCGCACGTAGCTCGAATGAATCTTAGCGAAGCCGCAACCCAAAACCCGGTAGGATGAGACGTCGAGCCCCGTCGGCCCTGATCTCTCCTCTGAGCGTTCGTTGGTCAGGCGGCAGCGGTGCGGAGGGCTTTGGTGTTCGTGAGTCGAAGGCTCTCAGGAACCAGGCGTTTGGGCGATCGGGAATCATAAGGTTTGATCAGGAGCGCAACGACGAATTGCGACCTCATGACAACACAAAGAGAAAGAGATATTGCTGGCTGATTCAAGGCGCTCGTTTGCAACGAAGCGTCAGGCTTTCGGTGAAAAGAGGAATCTCGCGTAAACGTACGCGATTACTTCGCCGACGACGGAGCGAACGCCATAGCTCGAGCTCCACCAACGGCGTGAATCATAGTCGCGATCGGTGGCCGCGATAATGCCGACCGAGTAGTCGGGGCCGAGCGCCTTTTCGAACAGGAGCCAGGTCCTTCGGGCATGCACTCCCAGTGTCACAACGTTCACCGCGTTTATGGACGGCCGGTTCTGTTTCAGCCACTGTTTGAGAGCCAGCCCCGAGGTGAAGGTTCTATCCTTTTGCGTGTGAGCGGACGGGACGGCAACTAACATTTTTTCTTCCAGGCCGAGGCGTTTCAGCGTGGCAGTACCCAGATCAGCATACGTCTTGTATTCGAAAAGATAATAGCCCAGTTCCAGCGGCGGTCCTGTGACCATCAGCAATTCGTAATGATTCTTCCGGAACTCCGCCAGCGTTTGCTCCAGCGCGTAGTCGGGCAGCCAGCCTTCCACCGCCAGGATGTGGCTCTCAACCGGGCGGTTGGGCGCCAGAAAGGGGGAAATCGCCTTGAACGTCCAAGCGCATGTCAGCGTCGCCATCAGAACCAGGACCAGCCAGCCGCGAAGCGTCGGAACACAACACTCTTTGCGCTTGGTCAGACCAGGAAAGCTCATCGTCTATTGATTTCGCTGAAGCGGAATCCTGACCGTCGCGATCAGATTTGGGCGCGGCCAGCGGCGCCCTGCGGCCTAACTTCGCTCACGATTCTGACTGAACTTGCCGTCGCCCCGGTCGCGCTTTTGTTGAAACTCGGACCCATGAGTACCGCGGCCATTTGTTTCCGAGAGATACATACCGAACAACCGCGATCCCTCCGGGGCGGACTTCCGCGAGGAAAAGAATCTCGTGAACCGGCCTCCCAACCCTCGTAACATCGTTCTCATAATACTCGTAGTGGACCGCCTATATGTTCGCCGAAAGACGCGCCTAACCACAAGCTGCATTTGAAAATATAAATGCCTTTAAGAGAATGACTTGCGATTCAACGGCTGTTTTCGGCGGAAATAATGACGAACCTGCCAATGATTCCGCTTGAACAAAAAGGACTAGTTACACAACCTCCGCAGATGCTCAAACTTCCGATCTACACCAACGTTGGAGAGCGCTCCGCGTTTGAGCGCAAGCCACGAAACTTCGAACATGGATAGACGTAACTTTCTTAAGCAATTGTCCCAAGGTGCGGCCCTGGCAGGTCTGGCTTGTTCAGCCGGGAAAGCAGTCGCCGCGCAGCCAGCACCAAAGGAAAGCAATTCGCCTTCGGGCAATCGTTCGCCGCTAAAGATCACCAACGTCAAGGCGATCCTGACCGCGCCGGCGCGCATCCGGCTCTGCGTGGTGAAGGTCGAAACCAGCGAGCCTGGTCTTTATGGCGTTGGTTGCGCGACTTTCACCCAACGCATTCGCACCGTCGTCACCGCGGTCGAACAATATCTCGCACCATTTCTCACCGGCCAGGATCCCGACAACATCGAAGATCTTTGGCAGGCGATGTTTCAAAGTTCGTACTGGCGAAACGGCCCCGTCCTGATGAACGCGCTCAGCGGCGTTGACGCGGCGTTGTGGGACATCAAAGGCAAGCGAGCGGGCATGCCGCTTTACCAATTACTCGGCGGCAAATGTCGCGTTGGCGTCCCAGTCTATCGCCATGCCAGTGGCAGGACGCACGAGGACGTGGCCGAGGCAGCCCGGAAATTCATGGCCGGAGGCGCTCGTTTCATCCGCGTGCAAGTCGAGGTTCCAGGACAGGCAACTTATGGCGCCCGGTCGTCCGGCTCCCCGACGAACGCGCCACCGAATCTTGTTCGCGAAGGCCATTTTGCCGGAGACCAATTTGAACCGGCTGCCTATCGCCGTTCGGTTCCCAGGCTCTTCGAGTATTTGCGGAAAAATCTGGGCGATGAGATTGAGTTGCTCCATGACATGCATGAACGGCTTCCGCCGATCGACGCGATCGGCCTGGCCAAGGAACTCGAACCGTTCCGCCTCTTCTTTCTCGAAGACCCGTTCGCACCGGAGGACGTCGGCTATTTCAGGATTTTGCGGCAGCAATGCGCGACGCCGATCGCGATGGGCGAACTGTTCAACAATCCCAACGAATGGCTCGATCTCGTTAGTGGCCGGCTGATCGATTACATCCGCTGTCATCTGTCGCAGGTGGGCGGCATCAGCGCCGCGCGAAAGATCGCCGCGTTGTGCGACTTTTTTCGCGTGCGCACGGCCTGGCACGGACCGGGCGACACGTCGCCGGTCGGTCACGCCGCGCATGTCCACCTGGATCTCGCCACCTGGAACTTCGGCATCCAGGAATGTCCGGACTTCAACGATGCGTTGCGGGAAGTCTTCCCCGGCACACCGGAACTCCGCGACGGAATGCTGTGGTGCAATGAAAAGCCCGGGCTCGGCATCGACATCGACGAGAAACTCGCTGTTAAATATCCGATTCGTGACGATCCGCCATTCGACCTGAATTGGGGCAGACTCCGCGGATGGGATGGCACGATACGAAGACCATGACATCTTGAGCGCCGCTCAACTGAAACGAAGAAGTTAGTCCCGTCCTATCGTGCCCCTGGCGAAACTGCTTTCAGGTCATCAAATGCTTTCAGCACTTGTTCGGGTCGCGCGCGGACGGTGACGCTTTCCGTCAGATTGACCCAACGAATGGTCCCGGTTGAGTCGATCAGGAATTCGGCCGGGCGGGCGATGTCGGTGCGATCCGGGCCTGCCCCTTTGTGCAATAGATCGTAGCGCTGGATGGCTTCAGTTCTCGGATCGGATAGAAATGTGTAGGTGAAACCGAGCTTTTGACAATGCTGGCGGTTTACCTCCGGAGTGTCCGCGCTAATTGCGACCACGCGAATGCCGCGCGTGTCGAATTCCGGAAGACGCTGCTGAAAACTCCGCAACTCGGAGTTGCAAAGAGGTCACCAGAAACCGCGGTAGAAAATCAGCAAGACGCCATTGGCTCTTGCCTTCGCCGTGCCGGCCGGCCCGGATGAAAGGAGATCTGCGAGCGTCAGCGTCTTGCCGTTTTGATCTGAAAGTGTGAAATCCGGCGCCT
>JBDTOW010000206.1:0-6903 GCA_039933075.1 Verrucomicrobiota bacterium
ACGCTAAACGGATATAGATCTTGTCCCTCCCGCTCAAAGCCAATCGTGGCCGGCAAATCCTACTTTTCTTTTCTGTGGTTTCAGCCATCCTTTTCAAGCAGAAATAGATTTCTCGAACAGATGCGTAATATGATTGGAGATACGATTGAAAAAATCGAGGGTAGAATTCGAAGCACCAATTCGATTAAGGCCGAGAGTAAGACTGAGTTGCTGGCATTGCTCGGGACGCTAAAGTCCGAGATTACCGAATTATCAAAGAGTGATGTTGACCATGCGCAGAGCATCGCCAGTTTCGCCGGAGTCTCGACTCACGAAGCCACGCGAGATGTCAAAAACCCGGAACTGTTAAAACTCGCGATCGACGGTTTGACGACTTCCGTTGAAGGCTTCGAGGCCTCCCACCCGAAGCTGGTGCATATTGTCAATTCAATCTGTCGGACTCTCGCAAATCTGGGAATCTGAGATTAGAATCAATCGACCGTCCGGGTTGCGTTGCCCGCGACGGTAAGGTCAAGACAATGCCGCCTCGTAGGCCTTCAGCAATCGTTCCACCGACTTCTCCCAGTTCAGCTCTGTTTTGATTCGGCGCAATCCGATCTGCCCCATCCGTTCGCGGGCACCAGCGTCATTGAGTAATTCATTAATTCCGCAAGCCAAAGCCACGGCGGAGCTCTCCTTCACATAATGGGCCGCGTCGGCCGCCGAGGCGCGGCTTTCCTTCAATTCAAACATCACCTGCGGTTTTTCAAATGCCATATACTCGAGCACCTTGTTCATCGTGCAACTGTGGTTGTATCCATTCGGCGGATCGCAGGTGACGCCCAGATCGATCGTCCGCAAAGCTTTGAACAAAAAATCGTTGTAGGCCCATCCCGGTAAATCCACGTAATCCTTGAGGCCCAACGAATCCCGCTGCTGAACCAAATCCGAATATTCCGGACCTGTGCCCATCAGCAGAAACTGGACATCCTTTCGTCCGAGACGGTGGACAAGGTGAGCCGCGGCTTCCAGCAGATAGTGCACCCCATCGGCGCTGCCCATCACGCCCACGTAACCGACCAGGTAAGCCCTGCCCTGTTTCAAAGCCGGCTCCGGCGGGAGATCGATTTCCGGAATCTGTGGGGCCGTACGAACGACAAAGATTTTTTGTGGCGGCTTCCTGCCAATATCGATCGCCACATTCTTGTTGGTCTCATTCGTCGCCAAAACCACGTCGGCACACGCGTAGGTAAGCCGCTGCGCCAGGCGCACCGCCCAGTAGAACAACCCGCGCTTGCCAAATTTGGCTTCAAACATCTCCGGCCATAAATCGTGGACATCATAAATTACCCGCACGCCAAGCAATTTGAACGGCCAGGCGACCACGAACAACAAATCCGGCGGGTTGCAAAGATGAATGACTTTGAACCGATGCCGGCTCCAGGCCTTCCACGCCAACATCGTTTCGCCCCAAAGCGCGGACGCGTATTCGAGAAAAAAACCAAGAAATCCTTTCGCCTCCATTTGGATCGCGTGCCGATAGATTTGGATGCCGTCGATGACCTCTTCCGCCTTCGTGTAATCATGCATTTGCGGACAAATCACTACCACCTGATAACCGGCATCGCGTAGGGCGCACGATTCCTGCCAGACCCGGCGGTCCAGCGGAACCGGCAAGTTCTCGACGATGATCAAGACGCACGGTTTCACAGATACGTTTCAAATACGACCACGGAAGGTCAAAGATAACCGGGGACGAAGCCCATTACGTCGTTCCGTTCCATCAGTCAGCCAGGAACTCCGTCCTAAAGCTGCCCGCCTTGGTTGCCTTGCCCCCTAATAACAGATACGGCCCGACTTCGATTCGACGAAATGCCGATGAACAAACCGCCGCGTTGGGAACATTACCCAGTTGGTGAAACGTGTGGCCGCCCGCTAAAGCTTGATCAGCGGTTGGAATAAATGGTTCAACCTTCGACCAGGTTTCGTCGACTCGGACCAAAAGCGTTGCCCCGGCGCGTTGCAAAACGAATGTGCGTTCTTCTTTTCTCTCCATCACCGTTCCCGGGGCAAATTGCCAGCGCACTGCGAAACTGTGGTTCCCCTTGGGATCACTCGGCCAAAAGCCGTCTTCTACCTGCCAGCCGCCCTTTCCTTTTGCCTGCCTTATCGACCGTCGAAGCAGTCCACCGGGCAAAGTAAGTTCACCGGTTAGACCGCCGGCTGGCTCCTCTTTTACACGAGGCGTCGCATGCCGCTCGCCCCAAAGAAACGTCCCAAGTCGCTTGGGGAAGCTCTCTCCCCGGGGATGCGGTCCATTGTGGGCTTCCCAGGACGCCAGGCTGTTGCGCACGGGCGCATCGGCGTAATAGGCGCCCGTGCCCGGATCGATGACGAAGGCAACGCCGCGAAGCCAAATCGACAAATGCAAGGCATCCAAATGCCCGTGCGCCGCGGTGGAGAGATAGCCGAGGGAAGAAAGATCCCATCGCAACGTCCAATCGCGAGATGCATAAACGGCATAACCCGAATCCGGCAGGATCCGCCAGTTTGAATGTAGGGAAGACACCTTGTCTGCCAGTTCGGGCGGCATCCTGCCGCCCGAAACGCGGGGTGAGGATCCGTCCTCCGAAGACTTGCGGAGGGTGGACGCCCCGTGAACCGGCAGGCTGGAAGCTTGCCCCACATTTTCAGACACGCGCAAATCTCCCCACCAATATTTGATGGCTGGACTCTTCGATGCGTCGAGAAACCAAGCGCGCCATTCCTCGGCCGCCTTTGTCTCATCCGCAAAAAACGGTGTGACGAACGCGTTATCTGAATCGCCGTAGTCCCACTCGTCAATTTTGAGGAGGCCATAAAACTCTGCTGCGCGCTTCAATCGCTCTTCAACGGAGGAGGAGACATGTTTTCCCACGGCCCGGAGAGCAGCTTGCGTTTGCCAACAGAATTCCCACGAGAAAAGGTGGTAGCCAAGCGCTTGCTCGCGATTGCCACCGTCCGGCGCGAATTGCAGCAAGACTTCCTTCTCCCAGATTCCGGCCAGTTCCTCAAGTGAGGTGGACATTCCCGCCAGCGATGGCCAGCGGGCGACTGCCAGGACCAAACCGGCCAATTCGCCCAGCAAGTGGTTGTTCGCCGATGACCCAAAAGAGCGATGTCGCCACGTATAATAAACGTGAGGTGGCAGGATCGCGGACCGCAACGAAGCCAATTCACGTTTGTCGTATCCTGCTGCATCCAACAGCGCCTCAATCCAGGTGAATTGGACCAAGCGTATTCCGGTTTCCAAAGCGCTGGTCCAGTTCAAACCGCGATAAGGCCGATTGTGCTTCAACCAGTCCGTCAGCCACCGAACGCAGGTGCGGCCAGCCTCTTGGTCGTCGAGCACATAGGCCGACTGAGCCAAACGCACGAGTTGATACCATCGATTGGGTTCCCAAATCACTTTGATGTCGGCGCCGGCCGGCTGCTTCCGATGATCCAGCTTGAACGACGAGCGATCCGTTTCAAAATCTTTGCCGACGAGGTAGTCCATCTGCCAGCGCGGGGGATCGTCAACCTTCAGATCCAAATGGCCAAATGCCTTCCACCGGCCGGCGTGAATCTTAGCGGAATCCTCTCGCAATGCCTGCCGAAACACTTCAGGCGCGGCCGCGGCAAGCGGCAGTTCGGGAAACATGGGTTTGGCGCCAGTCTCAATGGAAACCTTGGACCAATCTGGCAATCTGCGGCTGTCGGCAAACTGATGGAGCTTTTTTTCGAATCGCGTACGGACTTCACCCGGCCCCATCGCCCTCAATCGGTGCCAGTACCAGCCGAGCTTGTTCGTCAAAGAAGCCACAATCCAGGAATGTCCGATCGATCAGCCACGATTTGCATTCAAAACCAGATCGACCGATCCGCCTTGCTGGATCGACTGAATCACCGCAAATGTGAGCAACATGCTGATGCGCGATTGTTCGTAGGGGAACGGATGCCCGGTTTGCCCGCGCAAGAACTGCAGCCATGCCGCCATTTGTTCCGCGTGACCTTTGGATGAATAAGAATGCTTCGTTCGTTTTCGATCGCGATAGATATGGAGTTCGAGAAAGTTAAATACCTCAGCCACCAACCCCGAGGCGAACAACGTGAAACTCTCTTTTGGAAAACGCGTGTCGCCCTGCGCGCTGTAATCGAGCTGCCCGGACGAGCCGTCGGCGAATTCCACTTGCGCGGTGACACTGTCCGGATAAGGCAGCCGCCCCGCGGTGGGCCACGTTGTTTGGGCGAAAACCCGCACCGGTTCCGAGTCGAATAGAAAACAGAAATAATCGAGGAAGTGACAGGTTTCACCCAGCACTCGTCCGCCGCTCTCCCCGAAGTTGGCGAACCAATGCTGCGGGTCGAGTTTGCCCGCCATCACCCGATAACTAATCGATTTCGGTCCGGGCGATGACGTCAGGATCTTTTTTAATTCCCGGCTCGCGGGAGCAAAGCGCCGATTGAAACCAACCTGGACTGTGGCTTGGCTCGCCGCAAAAGCCGTGTCAATTTCCGAGAGTTCATCGCGCGTCAGACAAATCGGCTTTTCCACGAAGATGTGACGATTGGCCGCCAGCGCCGCCTTCACCAAGGGCGCGTGCAAATGATGGCGAGTCGAGATAATCACCGCGGCCGGGCCTGGTTCCTTGAAAATCTCTTTGTGATCCGTCACCGCGTTTTGAAAATCAAACTTGGTTTTAACATGATTCGAGCTGAGCGCCGTTTGATTGACCACGGTCCCAAAGCGGATTTGTCCCTTTAAATGAGGCAACAACATGGTGCGCGCGAAATTTCCGGCGCCGATCACGTCGAGGTGCGAGACGGGCGCGGCTAGTTTAACCGGGGAAGACTTGAACTCGATTTTCGCCGCCGGCTTGGCAATGTTCGCGGTTTGAGCCTCTCCTTTTGAATCTTCCTCCGCTCCGGGATATTCGAGAACGATGCCAATGTCCGTGCCTCCCGCCGCCAGGCTCTGATAAACCGGCAGCGCCTCCAGGAACAACACGCGTTTGGTCGTGAGCGCCTCGAGATTGATTTGCCCCTGCGACATCAGGTGCAGGCAGGCCTGGAAATTGCGCTGCTCCGTCCAACGGACGTAGCCGATCGGGTAATCGTTTCCGCCCCATTCGTAATTCAGGTCGTAACGGCCTGGCCCATACGAACGCGAAAATTTAAATTCCAGTTCTTTTTCGCTGAAAAGTTTCCAGGGAAGTTCGATCTTCGTGATACCGACATCGACCAATCGTCCGCGGTCGCGACACGCCTCGGCCGCCTGCTCAATTGGAGCGTTACTCTGCGTCGCGGTGCAGATCACCGCCGCGTCGACGCCGTATCCATCGGTCCAGACTCTTACTTCTTCACTGAGATTTTGTTCACCCAGGATAACCGTTCGCTCGGCGCCCAGCGCCTGACAAAATGATCGCCGTGACGGCAAAAGATCGACAGCCATCACGCGCGCACCGGCAGCTCGCAACAGATTTGTGATCAGCAAACCAACGAGTCCCTGCCCCATCACCAGAATGCGATCGCCCAGGTTCGGTTCGGTTTGCCGCACCGCCTGCAGCGCAATCGAACAAAGCGTTGTGTAAGCTGCCTGCCAGTTGGGGACCGCCGCCGGCACCGGCGCCGCTAACAGGTCGGGAACCGCGATGTATTCCGCGTGGAAGGCGCACTCCGCTCCACCACAGGCCACCCGGTTGCCGATTCGAAACCGCGTGTTCGCCGGGTCAACTTCTACCACCACGCCGGCGGCGCTGTAGCCCAACGGGGTGGGAGATGCCAGCCGATTCCGCACTTTTTCCAACGCGCTTTTCCACCCGAGATTGCGCGCCGTTTCCAGAACCTTGCGAACTTGATCCGGGCGCGCCCGGGCTTTCTGAAGCAGATTCATCCTGGCCTGCTCCACTTTCATTTTTTCAGTGCCGACGCTGACGACCGAATGTGTCGTGCGAATGAGAATGCCTCCGGGCGGTGGAGTTGGACGCGGCACCTCCTGGATTTCGAGACGTCCGTCCTGGTATTGAGCGATTTGCTTCACGTTGATTGGCGGCATAACTTCGCGAATCTGACTCTTTGTTGGCAAGCTTGAATTAACGCTGCAGACAGGCAATTGCCCGCCAGGCAATTGCTTCGCAAGTCCTCTCGCAATGGATGAAGCGCGTTAATGCGCGATTTTCCTGTCCGCCGATCGACAGCTTCCCCCGGTAACTCCGGAATTCATCGTTGCGCCGGTTTGCCGGCGAAATTACACTGTCCGCCGATGAAACATTACCTCGATTTTGAAAAACCGATCGTGGAACTGCAGCGCAAGCTGGAAGATTTAAAAAGACATCCGGAGACACATGCGCTGGGAATCAGTTTTGATGCGGAAATAAAGCAGATCGAGAACAAAATCGAGGAGACGCGAGGACAAATTTTTGTGAACCTCACCCCCTGGCAACGGGTACAGCTCGCGCGTCACCCCAAGCGACCCTATTCGCTGGATTATTGCGCAATGGTGTTTGAGGATTTCACGGAATTGCATGGCGATCGTCTTTTTTCGGATGACCGCGCGGTGATTGGAGGATTCGCGCGGCTCAATGGCCAAAAAGTAATGATCATCGGAACCCAAAAAGGCCGCGATACCAGGGAGAACATCCTTCGCAACTTCGGCTCCGCACACCCTGAGGGATACCGCAAAGCCCTGCGCTTGATGCGGCTCGCTGACAAGTTCGGATTGCCAATTATTACTCTGATCGATACTGCGGGCGCTTATCCGGGCGTGGGGGCTGAAGAACGTCACATCGCGGAAGCAATCGCGGTTAATCTTCGGGAAATGACTTTGTTACATGTCCCTATTATCGCGGTCGTGATCGGTGAGGGAGGATCGGGTGGCGCCCTGGGAATAGGCGTGGCCGACCG
>JBDTOW010000207.1:0-6897 GCA_039933075.1 Verrucomicrobiota bacterium
CTTGATTCCGAAGAGAAACGCGGGCGAGTTTCCCTTGATGTCGCCGTTGCTATCGCCGACAATCGCGAGCTCAAATTCGAAACCATTCGCCTGACGAACGCGGCGCCAACCGCGCGGTTGGATCTGATCTACCACCCCGGCACGGTGAAACTCCACCCCGCCATTTTGATGCTCGGTTCGCTGAATTCAAATCAACCGCCCGATTGGAGCACCAACCTGGTCAAGGAGGGTTACATGCTCGCCGCTTTCACGGTGGATCATCAGCCTGATCCCGACCCAACAAAACGCCCGCAATGGCTCTACTTCGATGAGCGTTTTGCTCACAGCTATGTGCTGGGCGGCTATCGCGCCGCCACCGATGTTGAGCGGGTGGCAAAGTATCTCGCTTCCCGCGGCGACGTTAATTCAGAAAAGCTCGGCTGGTTGGGCAGTTCTTCTACTGGTATCCCGGGCCTGGCCGTGGCCACACGCGGTCCTCGACTTGCCGCCATCGTTGCCTTCGTCAGCACCGGGGCGTATCGGCAGTGGCTGGAAACCTGGAAACCTAACGGACTTTGGCGAGGTAAAAGTGACATGCTCTGGGCAGAAACCGAACAATTGCTCCGCTACGATCCAATTCTGCATGTGGACAAAATGTTTCCGACCGCTGTCTTGATGGTAAACGGCGCCGAGGACAAAGTCGTGGACCCAAAAACGGCGCAAACCTTTATGAATGCTGCCCGTCCTTACTACCGGAGCGATCCGGAGCGGTTGCGCCTGGTCCTTTACGACGGCTTTGGGCATAATCTCCCGGTCGACATTATCCGGATGTATGCGGAACACTGGTTCCACCTCTACATGCATCCAACCGATTCGCCACCCCGCCCCGCCAAGGAAGCAGAAAACCTCCCGGAAAGCGCACGGCGCACGCAAATCAACGCCACCGATCACAAAAAAGTCATCGGGGCGGAGTGAAAACTCTATGCTTCTGCAATTATCCGAAACCACCCGTTCATTGACGGCAACAAACGGATCGGTCTTATGGCTGCTTACACATTTTTGGGAAGAAACGGGATCGAGTTTGTAGCGACCGAGATTGAGGTCGTTCTGAACACCCTGGGCCTCGCGGTAAATCACCTCACCGAGGAGGATTACGCGGCTTGGCTCAAACAAAACAGCCGCCGACCCACGAAAGCGAAAAAACGGACTTTGGACCACCCTACGCGAGATTGAGCGATTGGGTGATCCTGGCTGAAGTGTGGCTGAAGTGCGATTCGGAAACTACTTGTGCGGCCCGACCAATTGAGTTACGACACGAACCCGTGAAGAGTCCACCCTGTCGAATCTTGTTTGGTTATTTCTTGCGGGTTATCGGCGGGATGCTGCTGGTTGACTGTTCCGCGCACACAGTGGTCGGGGCGACGGCATGGAACCAATTTCGCGGACCTAACGGCAGAGGAGTGGCGGAGGATGCCCGACCACCGGTTACTTTCTCCCCACAAAAGAACCTCGTCTGGAAAACCAGCGTGGGGCAAGGGCACTCGTCGCCCGTCCTGTGGAACAATCGAATTTTCCTCACAACTTTTCACGACCGCGAGCTCGAAACCGTGTGCCTCGATCGCGAAACCGGGAGAGAGGTCTGGCGCAAAGCGGTAACAACCGAGAAACTTCAAAAGACCCACGAGATAAGCAATGCGGCGGCGTCCACTCCCGCGGTGGACAAAGATCGTCTCTACATTTATTTCAGCTCTTATGGAGTCGTGTGTTACGACCACGACGGGAAGGAACTCTGGCAAAGGAATCTCCCGCCGGCAAAGAACCACTACGGTGGCGCGACGTCACCGATCCTGCACGAGGGCCATTTGATTCTGTTGCTCGATGCCGACGATGGCAGTTCGCGGTTGCTCGCGCTCAAGCAAGCGTCCGGAGAGACGGCGTGGGAGACACCGCGCCCATTGTTCAAAGCGGGTTGGACCACGCCGACGGTCTGGCGCAACGGTGCGCGCGACGAAATTGTTGCGCTCGGGTCAGGTCGTCTTGAAGGGTACGATGCGGCCAACGGCAAGGAGCTTTGGTGGGTCGGCGGTTTTCCACCCGAAACAATCCAGGTGCCGGTGGAGGGAGACGGAATGTTGTTTGCCGGTTCGGCTACGCTCGGTGGGCGAGGCGACCCAAACTACGACGTGGACCGTTCCTGGCAAGCGATCAAAGGGTTTGACAAAAACGGTGACGGCAAAATCCAGCGTGAGGAGATGACCAAAGGCTTTGCCATCCCGCTGCGCTTTGAGTTGCCGAAGGACAATCCAGGCTATGCGTTTCCCAACCGAGACTCCGATGCCTTGCTCCGCAGCTTCGATCGCGATGGCGACGGGGCGATTAGCGAGCCGGAATGGAAGAACGCGTTGGCTGATTTCGTAAATTTGCAACCGGCGCTGGTGGCGGTTCGGTCAGGCGCCGTGGGCGACGCCCGCAAGACACATGTCGCCTGGGAAATCCACCGGCACATATCGGAAATCCCCTCCCCACTCTATTACCGTAAGCGGCTCTACCTTGTAAGCGACGGCGGTCTTTTCACGTGTCTCGACCCGGCCAACGGCAGAGAGCTCTTCAACGAACGTCTCGATGCGCCTGGTCAATACGCCGCCTCGCCCGTAGCGGCTGACGATCGAATCTACACGACGTCAGAGAACGGCGTGATCACGGTTCTCGAAGCCAGTGACAAATTACGCATCCTGGCGAAGAACGATCTCGGCGAGAAAATCTTCGCCACGCCTGCGCTGCACGAGCGACGCCTGTATGTACGCACAAAGAGCCACCTCTACGCGTTTGGTGAATAGGCGTTTGAGGAATCAGACGCCGAGCCATATACTCTGGAACGATCCGGATCTCGGCCTCGCCTATTCAATTCAGTTGCTCGACGAGCCGGGCGTCGCGGAGAACGGCGGGGTGCAACGGTAAGGCACTGTGAGCATCGCAACTCCCTCCTCTGCGACTGTTCCCAAACTTTCGACTTCTTCCCTCACCCGTAATTCACGCATCACTTCCGTTGACGCGCTTCGGGGCCTGGTCATATTCACCATGATCTTCGTCAACGACATCGCCGGCGTCTCCAAAGATATCGTCCCCTGGTGGATGCGACACTTCAACGCCAAGCGCAATGGCATGACCTTCGTTGATCTGGTCTTCCCCGCATTTCTCTTCATCGTTGGCATGTCCATCCCGTTCGCGCTTGGCTCACGACTGAAGAGAGGCGAGTCGCTTTGGAAGATCCTGCTGCACGTCGTCGTCCGAACACTATCGCTGCTATTCATCGGCATCCTGATGGTCAACGAATCTCCCCATAGCGGCAACATGGGTTGGAGCCCCCCCCTCTGGTCTGTGCTAATGTTCCTTTCGGCTATCTTCGCATTCTGCTCCATGTCCCCGGCACGCAAATCGGTTCACGCTACCTCTCGGGAGAGAATCTTCCGCATCGTCTCGGTGATGCTTCGCGTCGTCGGCTACGCCTCCCTCATTTTCCTCGCCTTCGTTTTCCGCGGCGCAGACGGTCACCGGATCATTTCTCTCTCCCCGTTCTACATCCACACCGAATGGTACGGCATCCTCGGGCTAATCGGCTGGGCTTACCTTGTCGCTGCCATGGTTTTCCTGATCTTCGGCACAAATCGCACGGCATTGCTCGGCTGCGCGGTCCTTCTCTTATGCCTCTATCCGGCTGACAAGAAGGGCGCCTTCGAACATTTATGGCTCGCCAAATACGTCGGTATTGGGGAGACGCTGGGTTCTCAAGCTGCCATCACGGTTGCCGGGTTGCTCCTGGCGTCGATCCTCCTCGCCTCGGACACCACCACCGTCGGCTCACGCACCAGATTCACCTTTCTTTTCATCGCTGGCTGCTCCAGCGGCGCGTTGCTGCTTCACGGCCTGTACGGAATTAATAAGAACAACGCTACCCCCTCATGGTGCCTCTGGGCTTGCGCCATCACTGCCGCACTGTGGCTCTTTTTCTACTTCGTTGCGGATGTCCGCGCACACGCCTGGCTTGCCAAGCCGTTCGCCCTCGCCGGCCAGAATGTTCTCCTGGCCTATCTCCTTTCTGAAATGCTTCCGTCCGTGCTCGACCTGTTTCACCTCGAAGCTTTTTATTCCCACCTCGCTCAACCTGGACTCGCCTACGCCATCGCTCGATCCATCGGCTGCGCCGTCGGCATACTTTCCCTCTCCGTCGCGTTCAACCGCCTCGGTTTTCGCCTCAAGCTTTGAACCGCTTCGGAGAACTACGATGACGACTAACTTTGATATCGAACAGCCCCAAGCGCTCTTGCAATACCTGCATGATAACGGGCGTTTGGAACCGGGCGAAGTTCCAGCTTTGACGGTGCTGAGTGGCGGTGTTTCCAACCGGACCGTCCTTGTAGAACGAAGCCAGGGCGAGGCTTGGGTCATCAAACAGGCTTTGCCCAAACTCCGCGTCGAGGCGGACTGGTTCTCCGATCCTGATCGAGCTCATCGAGAAGCCTTGGGGTTAATCTGGCTGGGACGCCTTGCCCCCGCGGGATCCATTCCTGGTTTTCTGTTTGAAGATCCCCAGCATCATCTCGTCGCCATGAACGCTGTGGCGAAACCACATGAGAACTGGAAGACGCGGCTGCTCTCGGGCAAACTCGAACGCGATTACGTCGGACAGTTTGGCCAGTTGCTCGGAACCATCCATCGCCGGGCGCGCGAGCGTTGGGATGAGGTTGCTGCCGTTTTTGCGGACCGCACTTTTTTTCAGACACTTCGCCTCGAGCCTTACTATCGCTTCAGCGCGCACCGAAATCCTGGCGCCGCGAAGTTTCTAACTGAACTCATCGACGATACCTTGGCCACGCGCATCACCTTGGTTCACGGTGATTACAGTCCAAAGAATATCCTGCTCCATCAGGGTCGGCTGGTATTGCTCGACCAGGAGGTGATTCATTTTGGTGATCCGGCCTTTGACCTTGGGTTTTCCTTGACTCATCTCTTGAGCAAGGCGCACCACTCGCGGCTACAGCGCGCCGATTTTCTTGAGGCGAGTCACTGGTTCTGGGAGAATTACAAACAGGCGGCGGGCGAATGGGCGGCTGAGGCGGCTCTGGAAGCCAGAATCGTGCGTCACGCCCTGGCTTGCCTGCTCGCAAGGGTGGATGGCCGGTCGCCGCTTGAATATTTGACAAACACCGAGCGCCAGCGTCAGCGGGAGATTGTGCTTTCCTTAATGCGAGATCCGCCAGCGAGTCTGGCGGCTCTGGTTGAAACTTTCGGCACTAAATTGAATGAGTAAACTCTCTTCTCCAATGTTTACGATTGAAACCGTTCGTGCGCGGGAAATCCTGGACAGTCGCGGGCGCCCAACAGTCCAAGCCATATGCCGGTTGGCTGGCGGATACGAAGGGACAGCTTCGGTCCCCTCCGGCACCTCCACGGGAACGGCGGAGGCTCTGGAGTTGCGCGACGGCAATCCAAAACGATATCGCGGCTTAGGCTGCCTTGGCGCTGTCGCCAATGTAAACGAGCACTTACACCGGACTTTGGCTGGAAGTTCGTTTGAGGATCAGGAGGGAGTTGACGGAGCCATGATTAAGATCGATGGCACGCCAAACAAATCCCGCCTCGGAGCCAATGCTGTTCTGGCAGTATCTCTGGCGTTTGCGCGGGCGGCGGCGGATAAAAACGGCACGCCGCTCTACCGGTATTTTGCCGATTGCCTCGCTCAGTCGCCAAAGACTTTGCCACGGCCTGCCATCAATCTGTTCAGCGGTGGCAAGCATGCGGGTGGGCAATCACCATTGCAGGATGTTCTGGTGATCGCTTCTTCCGCGCGGACGATCGACGAGACCCTCGCAATGACGTTCGAAATTTACCAGTGCGCGGCTGAATTGGCGGCCAAAAAGTACGGCATGCGCCTGCTGCGCGCGGATGAAGGCGGACTGGCGCCGCCCTTCAAGAATGCGGAAACGATGCTCGAAGACGCAGTCACGGTCATTCGCGCGGCCGGCTTTAAGCCAGGAGAGGACGTCGTTTTGGCGGTTGACGTCGCCTCCAGTCAATTTCATCAGAACGGCCGATATCAACTCGGCGCGGAGTCCCTGGATAGCGATTCGATGATTGACCGGCTGGACCGCTGGCTTTCGCAATATCCGATCGTCAGTCTTGAAGATGGGCTGGCGGAGGACGACTGGCCGCACTGGCCCAGGTTAACCGAACGGCTCGGCGGACGGGCTTTGTTGGTGGGAGACGATTTATTGTGCACTAATCCGCAGCGCATTCGACGAGCGGTTGAGACAAGGGCGGCCAATACGCTGTTGCTGAAGGTCAACCAGATCGGAACCTTGACGGAAGCGCTGGAGGCGAACCGGCTTGCGCGCGCCGCGGGCTGGCACGTGATCATCAGCGCCCGTAGTGGTGAGACCGAAGACGACTGGCTGGCGGACCTCGCCGTCGGCTGGGCGAGCGACCAGATTAAAATCGGTTCGATCACGCAATCAGAGCGATTGAGCAAATACAACCGCCTGTTGGCGATTGAGGCGGAAACGGGTTTGCTGCTAACCAATCCAACAACCCATGAATCCGGCAACTGAACGCCCAGGTACCGAAGCCCCGAGTTCGACCGGATCACAGGCGCGGCAACTGGTGGCCTACATGTGGGTCGCCTACTTGCTTAATTATTGCGACCGGCAAGTGGTCTTCTCAATCTTTCCCGCACTGAAAAAAGAACTGCACTTTACCGACGTTCAGCTTGGCTTGACGGGAGCAATTTTCCTCTGGGTTTATGGGCTCTGTTCGCCGCTCGCCGGTCAAATTGGAGATCGAGTGTCCAAACGCCTTTTGGTCCTCTTAAGCCTTTGTCTCTGGAGCGCCGTCACGGTCTTGACCGGTTTTTCAAGGTCCGCC
>JBDTOW010000208.1:0-6844 GCA_039933075.1 Verrucomicrobiota bacterium
AAACCTCGTATCGAAATGCGACGTATACCAGGATTCCAAACAGTGAGAATAGCGAAGCCATAACGGCGGTCTTTTGAATTTCCTTTCCCACCGTCGCTCCAATAGAGTCCTTGCCAACCACTTGAAATTTGGCGGCCGGGAACTCTTTCTGCAGCGTTTCCTCAATCTTCCTGCCGCTGCCGAGTGGCGCGGTGATCCGCAGGGTTTCGCCCGCCCCGGAAGCTTGATATTGAAGGACCGTCTCGCCCACGCCAACCTCAATTGCTTTGCGTAGTTTGTCGATGTCCTTCACCTTCTGGCTCGGATCAAAGCGCAGCGTCAACTCTTCCCCGCCGGCAAACTCCACTCCAAACATTCCCTTGCCTCGATAAAACCCGTATCCAATCCCGATGAAAATCAAAAGCCAGGTCATGGTGAACAAAGGTTTCGCGAAGCGCATGAAGTCGATGTTGGTTCCCCGGATTAAATGCAGCATCGGCAGGGACTTCAACCAGTTCTTGGCCAATAGAAACTCAAAAATCAGTCGAGTCACCACCAAGGAGGTGAATAAGCTGGCCGTTACACCAATGGTCAGAGTCACGCCAAATCCCTTAATTGGACCCGTGCCCATGAAAATAAGAATGATTGAAGAAATTAGAGTCGTCACATGCGAGTCAAAGATCGTTCCGAACGCCCTGCTATATCCGGCAGCAATCGCTCCGCGCATTGATTTCCCGGCTTTCAACTCTTCCCGGAGGCGCTCGTAAATGAGTACGTTGGCATCCACCGCCATGCCGGCGGTCAAGACGAAACCGGCGATGCCGGGAAGCGTAAGGGTCGTTTCGATGTAACACATAATCCCCAGGAGAATCACTATGTTCAGCATCAAGGCGATGTTCGCGATCAAACCGGCCAGCATATAATAGATCAACATGAACATCGCGACGGCCAGCGTGCCGACGATGGCTGCCGTAATGCCGCTCCGGATCGAGTCTTTGCCCAGGGAAGGATCCACGCTCTGTTCCGTGATTATTTGGCCGGGAACTTCGAGCGGGTTTTGCAACACGTTGGCGAGCTCGAACGCCTCTTTGATGTCGAAGTTGCCCGTGATCTGGGCGCGACCTCCGGGAATTTCGCCATTAATCCGCGGCGCCGAATACAATTCTCCGTCGAGCACAATGCCGAGCAGATAAAACCGGTTGCCACGCGGACTGAATTCCTTGGTTATCTCGGCAAACTTCTCGGCGCCCTCCTTGTCGAGTTCAAAGTCGATTTCCGGCTCGCCCGTCATCGGGTTACTCACCACGCGTGCCACCGTCACATGTTTGCCGGTAAGACCGCGTTCTGCCTTCTTGCTCACTAAATAAGGAATAAGTGTCTCGCGACCACTCTCGTCCTTGTGCTTCATCTTAAGCATTTCGTAACCGGGGGGGATGGTTTCCTCCTTTAAAAGCTCGTTGTTATCCGGGTGAATCATTCGAAACTCCAGAAACGCAGCTTTCTGAATTGTCGTTCGAGCGCTTTCCTTTCTTGCCTCCGACAAGCCCGGCAACTGAATGACGATCCGGTCCTCGCCCGCCGGCTGGATCATGGGCTCCGCCACGCCGAATTGGTCCACGCGTTTCCGATACACTTCCACCGCCTGCTGGACGACCCGCTGCTTATCCTGGACGTTGGCGAGTTTGTTGGTATCGAGTTGAACGGTGAATGACATTCCGCCCTGCAAGTCCAAACCCAGCTTTATCTTGCCAGCCGCTTCCTGTTGTAACCGGTAAAGAACAGTCCGCGTTGGATCCTTGCCCACGGGAATTTCGAATGTTGGAAAATAGCGGGCGATGCCGTTCGTTCCCAATTCCTTCTCCCGCTTCCCAATCGCCGCAAGCAGATTGTCGAAGGGGCGATCCGGATATTGCTTTTGCAGATTCGTCGCTTCCTCGACGATCGCGGTAAAGTTTGTATCCGTCACCGCCGCGCGGTCTCGGAAAACTTCGATGAGATCGCGATCGGTCGGCGGGTAAATGGACCACAGCGAGAAGGCAACGACAAAGATGACCAGGGATAACCAGAGGTTCTTGTGTTTCATGAAACGGAAAGGCTTAGGATTCGCCGGAGCCCGAGGAGCGCTCAGTAATATCAGTGACGGCGGACTTCAGTATCTCCATTTTGGCATCCGCCGAACGAATGGAAAGGCTCTTTTCTTTAACGCCAACGACCACGCCAATGATCCCGCCGCTGGTCAAAATCTTATCGCCCGCCTTGATGTTTTTGCGCATTTCCGCTTCGTCTTTCGCCTTCTTCTGCTGCGGACGCAGCATGACAAAATAAAAGACCACCACCATCAGGATGATCGGGGCAAAGGAAACCCAGGAGGGCTGTGACTGGCCCTGTCCGGGTGGCGGTCCCATCGCCAATAACCCATTCCATACTGTAAAACTCATAGTTTTTAAGAGAGCAAAATCTAAAGATATGACTGCATTTGGCAAGCGTTTTAAGAAGTAAGTTTGTCCTGCGAGTTTCAATGACCCCGGCGCACTGAGTTTCCGAAAATTGAACTACAGACGCACCGAGGAAAGAGCAATCCATTCAAGCCAGTGCCCGGATGCTTCTATGGCTTCGCTATCGAGTTGACTCTTGTGACTTATTCCAAATGAAGCCCTGCTGCGCTCCTGTCCCCCGGAAAATCCCGTTTAAGTTCCTTTGTCTCAATCGAAGGTTAAGCCACGTGGGATTGTCGCTTCTGTTCATATGTCGGCAAATCATCCGCAAGACGAATCCATGGCAGCCGATCCTCAGTCCAGGTGTGGTCGGCAGGTTTTACGCTCGCCGGGTTGTCGAAGCTGCACACGGTCACATCAACCTCGTCCGCGCGCGGCTCAGTCATGAATGTCAGCGGCGTGCCGCAATCCGGGCAAAACGAACGAAGCCGCTCGCCCCACCTCATCTCTCGGGGCTGCCTGGTAATGAATCGAAAGCTGCCCCGACGGAATGATGCCCAAGTCACGAATGGTGCGCCACTGCTCCGGCGACAATCGGAGCAGTGGCAGTGGGTGATGTTGTCGGGCGCCCCAGTCGCCTCATAACGCACCGAGCCGCACAAACAACCGCCGGAAATGACATTCGATTTCATGGATGCGAGACGCGCGAACGCCGTCATATCAACGACCGAGGACAATTCATGCAGAAACGCCGATTGCCGCGGCGCGTCAAGTCAAACTTCCGAGTCTGAGCAATTTCAGTGTGGGTTCGCCCAGCTTCCGCGATTCGCCCAGATCCACCTCGAATTCCGCGACCCAGTCGTTGTGCTCATCCGGGTCAACGAGCATTTGCTGCACGCGCCAGTGTTTTTTGTCTTCGGCGGGAAGAACATAAGTGTGTCGTACATTCCGAGCGTTCGGATCGAGGCAGATGTACTGGTGATCGGAATGGTAAGCGCCTAACGCCTTTTTCAACCGTTCCGAAGTCCAAGGCTGGGCATCTGCATCGGTGGGAGGGATACTCTCTGGGCGTCCCTGACTTTGCGGTGCCGGATCGATTTCCGGGGCTGGGGCAACTGGCCCTTGCGAAACTAATACCGCCAGTGCCGCCTCGAAATCCCCGATCACCAATCCGCGCAAAAAGGTGAACACGCGGTGGCGGATCGCCGCAGTGAAAGCTTTAGTGTCGCGGGTGACGTCTTGCTCGGCCTCTTCGGCGCCCGGCGGGCGCACTTCTTTGGTCTCGGCACGCTGGTAGTTCGGGTCGCGCATCTTTTCCCACTCGTCCATGAGACTGGAGTCCACCTGGCGGATCATCGCGCCCAGGTAAAGTTCCATCTCGCGCACTTCGTCGCTCTTGGCAGTGTCCGGTACGGTTTGCGTGAGCACTTTAAAAACGCTGTTAAGATGGCGGAGCAGGATGCCCTCGGCGCGCTGAAGCTCGTAGTCGCGGATATAATCGGAAAACGACCGGAACGACTCGAACATCTCCCGCGCGATGGATTTCGGGCGGATGTTTTCCTGGCCCACCCAGGGGTGCCGCTCGGCGAACGCGTTGAAGGTCGAATAAACGAACTCACGGTTCGGCTTTGGGTACTCGAGTTTCTCCAGTTCTTCCATGCGCTTGTCATATTCGATCCCTTCCATTTTCATTTCCGCCATCTTCTGATCCTTTACCTTGTCGAGTTGTTTGCGAAGAATGATATGCGGGTCTTCCAGGATGGACTCCACAAGGGTGAGCAAAACCAGCGCGTAATCGGGCTGCAGCGGGTCCATGAGCGGGATCGTGTCGTGCACATAGAGTGACAACACCTGGTCCATCGAGAAATCATCCTGCAGTTCGACATTGACGCGGAGCTTGCGCCCGGAGTCGTCGATATCAGCGTGCGCAATAAACTCGATGATCTTGCGATCGAGCAGCGAGCGGAACAATTGCCAAGCGCGCTTGATATGCAGCTTTTTCGCTTTGGGAGTTTCGTGACAATCACGAATGAGTTTCTGCATCGCTGCGCAGCCATCGCCATTTCGACTGAGCACGTTCAACAGCATGGCGTGCGAGACCTGAAACCGGGAGGTCAATCGTTCGGGTGGCGATGCAATCAAGCGACTGAAGGTGTTCTTGTCCCAGTTGACAAAATTCTTTTCCGGCGGTTGACGTTTCACGGTCTTCTTGCCGTCACGCGCGGATTTTTCCGTGAGCTTGAGATTTTCGATGACATGTTCCGGCGCTTGTGCCACCACCGAGCCGCGATCGTCAAATCCCTTGCGGCCGGCGCGCCCCCCGATTTGGTGAAAGTCGCGCGCGCTCAGAATACCGGTCTTCTGGCCGTCGAACTTGCACAACCGGGTGAACAGCACCGTGCGGATGGGCACGTTGATGCCAACCCCGAGCGTGTCGGTGCCGCAGATGACCTTCAGCAAACCCTTCTGTGCGAGTTGTTCCACCAGCACGCGGTATTTTGGCAACAGCCCGGCATGATGCAGTCCGATGCCGTGCTTCAGCCATTTTCGGATGTCAGGTCCGTAAGGGCTGCTGAACTTGAAACCTTCGAGCGTGTTGGCGATGGTGTTCTTCTCCTCCCGCGTGCACACGTTGATGCTGGTAAAATCCTGCGCGCTCTGCGCCGCCTCGAGTTGGGTGAAATGGACAACATAGACGGGTGCCTTGCCTTCGGCCACCAGGCTTTCGAGCGTTTTGGCCAGCGGCAACTCCGACCACGCATGCTCCAGTGGCACGGGTCGGTCGGTGGACGCAATGGTAACGGTCGCACGGCCGGTGAGCCGCGTGAGTTCCTCTTCAAAGAATGCTGTATCGCCGAGCGTGGCGGACATCAAAAGGAACCGTGCTTGCGGCAATGTCAAAAGTGGCACCTGCCAGGCCACGCCCCGGTCGCGGTCGGCGTAGTAATGAAACTCGTCCATGATGACTTCCTGAACGTCGGCCTGGGAACCTTCGCGCAACGCGATATTAGCGAGGATTTCAGCGGTGCAGCAAAGAATCGGCGCGTCGCGATTGACCGAGGCGTCGCCGGTGCTGAGGCCAACTTTGTTCGGGCCAAACTCGCGGCAGAGCGCCATGAATTTCTCATTCACCAGTGCTTTAATTGGACAGGTGTAAATTGAGCGTTTCCCCTCGGCGATGGCCTTGAAATGCAGCGCGGTGGCCACGAGCGATTTGCCTGACCCGGTGGGCGTGTTCAGAACGACGTTCTTCTCCTCGAACAACTCCAGAATGGCCGATTCCTGTGCCGGATACAGCCGGAGCCTCCGTCCTTCGGTATATTCGAGAAAACGTCCCAGCAACACGTCGTTGCTAAATTTCTCATCCCGCGGGATCAGTTCGTAGAGTGTGGTTGCCACAGGGCCATAACTCTATCCCTTAGCAACGCGACTGAGAAGAAAGATGCAATGCTTTTGCTTTGTCGCCATACCAAGGGCGCGATATTGAAGTTCGCCGCGTTCAACTGCCGGTTTCAGCTTGTTGCTGCGGAAGTCCTGCAACCGCTCAAGGATCAGAAGACCAAACATTGTCCGTCCGAAATAAAATCCGCAACCGCTGAGGGGCAACGGCTGCGGATTGGCTGTGCCTGGCTGGAAAACCAACCGGCAACTGAAAACTATTCGTCCTTCACCAGTTTAATCTGCGAGGCGATGAATTCCTTCTTGCCGCTGACGTCTTTCACGATGCCTTTCGCCTTCACGCGCTTGCATTCTTTGCAGATGGTATCATGGAAATCCTTGCTGACGGAGTTCTGCACCAAATAGTAATTTACGGTCTTGTCACCTCTGTTGATTTGGATGACGGTCTGGCAGGTGTCTGCTTCGTTTAGGGAACACTTCGCGCAGGTGCCCATGCCTTTGAGAGTTGACTCATCAGCACCAGACACCAACAGCGCTACCATTAAGGCCAATCCAGTGAAAGTGAAGAGAACGAAGAGCGGTTTTGCCATACAGTTACGTTGACTTTAATGGTACGATGTGATTCGAACTTGGCCCGACCGCATCACTTGCGTCTCTTACAATTCGCCACGACAAACCCCACCAATCCAACGCCGACAAGGGTGCCAGCGAGAGTCGGCCGTGGGACGGGTATTGTCGATTCATGCAGCCGAGCCCCGCCAGTCCTGTTAGAATCAGAGGAGCTGACGTGGTCTTGGGTCACAGTTGAATTCTCCCTCGTGACGGCTTGTTGTGCCGGGGCGGAGAAGAGCATCAATAGCCCCATCGCGAGACAATACATCAACTTGTGCATAATAACTTTGTTGGAAAAAAATCTACCCTGCTGTCGTGACACTAGACTAACCATAAACTCTGTCAAGAACGTTCAACCTGTTCACAGCAGTTCTCATTTTGGCTTTAGCCGCTTCTTGCGGAGATTTGTTCTGAGAGCG
>JBDTOW010000209.1:0-6837 GCA_039933075.1 Verrucomicrobiota bacterium
GGAATACACGGCGCCGCCACCCCCGGTCTCCATCACGATCGGATCGGGCCAGTCTGCAGCGTACGGGACATGGCTCCAATGCAACGGCGATTGGCCGGTCACGGGCACGAAATGCACGGTGGCCTGCGGGTCGTTGGACCAAACTACCAGCCAGATCTTGTCCCCAGCTTTCACGTGCAAAGGCGCCAGCAATGAGAACTCATTCCAGCCAGTGGTGGGATTCGACTTGGGCTGAGTCTGGGCCAGCAAACGATCTCCCAGGCCGTCCTGGTCCGAATAGATGGCGCATTTGAACTCGCCGGTGGCATTATCGAGGCTGACCTTGATTTTCGTGAGCGTCACGTCGGCGGTTGCCTGGAACTGATTGCCATTGATGTACGCTCCGGAGCCGTTGTCCCCCGGGTTGGTGATGACATCACGGCCAGGGCCATCTGTGGTGTTGCCAATCGTGGCGCGCGCGCCCTCTACTGCCGGCTGGAAAACAATGTCGCGTAGATAGCTGTTGCCGTTGGGCGCCTGTGTGGGACGCGTCCCGAGGGCCGTCGTCAGTACGCCGGCCATCGCCGGATAGGACAAGTGTTTCGTGTTGCTGTCCGCGCTGATGAAGCCGTCAGGCACCAACGGATAGGCCTTGCCGACGTCGTCTCCGGTGGAGACCGTGACTGTATAAAGAATGTTCGGATCAATCGTCAGTGCCGCGGGCAGCGCAAAGGTCCGCCAACCTGTAGTGCCGCCATAGGTCAGATCGTAGGGGCCGCCGATCAAGGTATTGTCGCTGTTCCTCCAGATGCGCGCCTTGTGGATGCCCGATTCCACGCTCAGCGAATACACCCGGATACCCGTGATGCTTCCGGCCACCGAGGACTGGAAGACAGTGCCCAGCTCATTCGGCACCGACAATTTCCCCGGGTAAACCGCGCCGCCGTCCGCCAGACTTTCCCCCTCAATGGATTCCGTGGGTTGGAAGACGACATCGCGCAGATAGCTTGGGTTCGCGGCGTCGGTTTGGGTCGGGCGCACTCCTAAGTTGCCAAAGACCCCGGCATCGGCCGGATAGGTCAAATGCTTCCCATTGCCGCCCGCCACGCCAAACGCCTGGTTGAGGATGGGGTAGGCCCGGCTGACATCCGCCCCGGTGGACACCGAGACCGTGTAATCGGTGTTGGCCTGGATTTCCGCCGGCGTCTCGAGCGCATAGACCACCCACTCGTCGCCGCAGAGCGCCCCGTTGCATCCCAACTGGAGCGTGTACGGGCCCGCGATGATGGACTCGTCGAAGTTCCGCCAGATCGTCGCGGTGTGATCTCCGCCTTCCAGCTTCGTGGCCAGGACGCGGATGGCCGTGATGGTTCCGGCCAGCGACGAGCGGAAAACCGTTCCCAGTTCACGGTCGTTCCCGTCTCCACCCCGCCCCAGGCGCACGGGCACGTCCAGCGGCCAAATAATCAAGTTCTCCGGCGGTGTCTCGCCCGCCGCAAACACCACATCGCGGAAATAAAAGGAATTCTGGGTGGTTTGGGCCGGTCGCGCGCCGAGTTGCGTGCCGAACACTCCGGCCGCCGCCGGAAAAGTCAAACTCCGGTCATTGCCTCCCGCGGCTGGCACGAAGTTCGCCGACACCGGATAGACCTTCCCCGCATCTTGCGCAGTGGTCACCGAAACCGTGTAATCCACGTCCGGTTCAACGGCCAGCGCCTTCGGCAAATCGAAGTCAACCCATCCTTCGACGCCAAGACACGGAATATCATACGGCCCGGTTACGACTGTGTTGTCACGGTTCCGCCAGATTCGGGCTGCATGATTCCCGAATTCCCCCGGCAGAGAATAGAGGCGGATCGCGCGGATCAGGCCGGGGGTTTTGGCGCTGAAGACTGTGCCCAGTTCATAGCCCGGCGAAGTCAAGTCGGACGCCGGTGTCGCGGAGGCAGGGAAAAGCGACTCCAAGACCACGGTCTCGTGCTTCAAGCGGAAGAACCGGCTGGGATCGTTGGCTTCCAGCGTCACTTTCGCGGTGGCACCTTCATAGCTCGGCTGCTCACTCGGCACCGTCCATGAAGCAGTTCCACCGAGAATGTCGCGCGCTTGCAGAGCGAACCCAGGATCTGAAGTTTGCCACGAAAGCGCCACATTTCGCGCCGGCGGAGCCGCTGCCGCAATTTGCAAGCGAGGCGTCTGTGAATCGAGCACGGTGAGTGTCGCTTCGGTGCTGGTGACTGCCATACCGGGCCCACTTACCACGCAGGAGTACCGCGCCCCATTGTCGGCCAATGTCAGTTCCGGCGTGAGATAAGCGGCCGCGGTAGATCCCGCGATATCCGTGCCGTTGCGCCGCCACTGGTAGAGCACCTGATTACCCAAATCCGAAGCCCCATCGGCTTTGATCGAAAACAGTGCTCGCGACGCCGTGAACGAGGTCAGGTTAGTTGGTGGCGACGTGATTGCGACTCTGGAATTGGTCAGTTCTACAATCGCGCCGAGAAAACTACCGGCAATCACTGTGATATTCGTCAATCCATCGGGTGGATTCGCAGGATCAACGTATTGGCCGGGCAAAACCCAACCCACCGCCAGATTGTCACCAGAGGAGCCCTCCTTCATGAGCGCTTCGATATAATATGGCTGGCCAGCTTGAAGGGAGAGGGGTGCCAGGGCGTTATTCTGCGTGTCCGGATATTTGTTCCATTCCCGGCTGTCAGTGAAATTCTGAACGCTGGCGACCAATTGCTTGCCTGCCGGCTTATCATCCGGGCTCAGCCACAATTCCGATTCGTCGTCCGAAGCGATGAAGAAAACGTAGGAGCCGGTCGCCGGAGGTACCAGCAGGCCCGACAGACGCTGGCCGTAGTTGTCGCCGCTGCTTCCGGGAGCCTCGAACGATCCCAACAGCGACACGCCGTCGGGCTGATTGTCGATGAATTTCTGGCTCGCGGTCAGCTCGGCAACGGTGGCGCCGGGAATGTTGAGAAAGACTTCGCGCTTGACGAAGCCGGTGACCAGCTTGGTTGCGGCGCTGGCATTGACCAGGCCCAGGCACGCCAAGAGAGCGATGAATTTCGGAAAGCGTTTCTTCATAAACCTGGTGGTGTCGCCGCCAATTCTTTTTGCTGGCGGTGCGCCCGGGGTCGATGCCCCCGTGGATCCGAGCTGAGGCGCGCAACCACTCCAGCGATGCACGCCTGATCAAATCGTCCGTGGTCTGGGGCGCGGAGTTTTCTTTGTTGCATTGTAAGCACCATAGTTTCATTAGCAACAACCGAGGGTATGCCCGCGGCGGCAGAGGATGTCAAGGGTTTGTTTGGAACAAAATTTTAGTGTTTCCGGAAATCAGATTTTGGAAGTCTGCCAATCCCAAAGGGATTGGGGCCCAAAGCCCAAGGTTGCGAGTTGCGAGCTACCTTGGGTAAGAGGCGCGAAAAGCAACAACCCCAAACGGGGTTGCGACCTGCGGTGCCTATTCATCAAAGCCGAAACCCCATGCCGAAACCCCGTTGGGGTTTTCTCTTTCTGATTTGTTGTCCCGAGGTAGCTCGCAACTCGCAACGCTGGGCTTGATTGCGGAATCCCGTTGGGATTCAGGGAAAGGAGACTCTACCAAAATCTGATTTGCAGCCTCAAAGTTAATAACTGACAACAAAACGATAGCGTCGCTCCTTGGGCTGCTTGATTCGCACCCACTCCTTTGCCGCGTCGAAGTCAGGCCAGTTCATGCCTTCGATCTTTACTGACTTGATTGGTTTCGAGTCAGGATGTCGAAGACGAAGCAGCAGCGTTTCCGGCCGAAAGGCGCCGTCGATTTCCAGAACGGCCGTGACTTTCCCGGTCGCGGCCTGGCTGTCGACCGTGAGCGAGAGCGGCCCATAGTAACTTGGGGCGCGCTCGATCTGAATTCGATTGCCGTCCTTCAACCACGCGCGGGGTGTGGCTTGAGCGATGAAGAGGGTGTCATCATCCCCTTCGTGGATGAGCATGTTTCGGTAAAGCTCGAACCAGGCGCCATCCGTGCTGGGCGGGCCGAAGTATTGTCCCCACCCCCAGCGATGCTCGACGGGTTCCAAAACCGAATGGCTGAACGCGCAGGCGATGTAACTGTAAAAGGCGCGTATGGCGGCCTCCGGGTCGTCGCGCAACAGGTAAACTGTGGCTTGCTGGTTATAGACCGGTTCGTTGGCCATGCCCCAGCCGTTCAGAAAAAGATTGTCCTCATGATCGTTCAAAAGACAGGTCGTCAGCAGCCCTGCCGGATCGAGCGCTTTTAAGCGTGACAGGTGGAGAGCGCCGGTGTCGATGTCGGTCGGATACCATTGTTCGAACAATCGCCTGGGGGTGAGCGCGTCACAGGGCACGTAGGGAATCCAGGTATGATCGCGAAGCTGCGCCAGCGGGGAGCGCATGGAAGCGTTGCCAAAGTTGCGCGCGACGGCTTGACGCAAAGATTGCGCGGCAGCCAGACATTCGCTTGCTCGCGGATGGTTGAGTTGACGAAGCAATTTTCCAAACAAATCCAATCCGGCAAACATATATGCCTGGTTGAAGGCCCACGCCCGGGGTTCGTGAGAAAGATCATTCAATGGCGCCAGGATCAGCCCGCGTGCCGGCCCTTCTCCGCCGGAACCGCGTTTCATCTCGGCCAGACACCAGTCCATTGCCCGGAGCGTCGGGGGAAGAATTGTTTCCAATCCGGTGCGGTCAGTAGACAGGAGGCAGTGTTTGGCGACAGCGTAAAGCATGGACGGGGTATAGACGCCCCAATTGGCGAAGCCGCCCACGCGGCCATCGGCCTGCTGGTTGTTGTGATAAATGGCAAGCAGTTCCTCCAACGCGAGATCATGGTGGCCGCGCAAATCGTAGAGCATGTAGTCCACGTAAACGGCCTGGTTGACCGGCCACGGCGTGCCGGTTTGGCCGTAGGCAAAGTTCGAGTAGGGAAGATCAATCTGGACGCCTGGTTGTTCGCCGCCATGCCGGCGCGGCAATCGTAACGCGTGCCAAAGATTGGCGCGGAACAAATCGTTCACCGTTTTCTCTGGCACCTGAAACCCGGCGCCGCGGCCGAGGTAATTCGACCAAAATTCCAATGTCGTCCGCCGGGCGCTGGCGTAGTCGAGCCCGAGGAGTTTGCCGCGATCATCCTGGCTTGCCATCGGTGAAGGCAGTTTGACGATGAACTCGACCGAGCCGCGGGCTGGAAGCTCGAGCGGAACCGTTACGTCCATGCTCCGCTGAATCACTTTCCGCTTTGCGTCCTTCGACGCTGGACCTTCGCTGAAAGTCGCTTTGACGCCCTTGCCTTGGACGCTCATCAAGGTCTGGTGCGAACCTGGTTCTTCAATCAACAGTTGATCTTCCTCGGTTACCGCAGTGAAATTGACCTCGCGATCCTCGGGAAATTCCCGCCCGTGCGTCATCCGCAGTGCGGCTTTGCGTTCGCCGGCCTCCAGGTTGGTTGCCTTCACGCGTTGGAACAACACCATCGCGATGTCGCCGCGCCGTTCTTTCGGCGGGCCGTCGAGAGGATAAGCGAACTGCTCGATCTCGTATCGAATGCCGTCGCGCTCGAACACCGTGTTGATGACGGGAAGCGCGTCGGTGAGTCGTTGCTCCTTCCAATCACGAGCGTCAAGATCGAAACTGAAGCGAAGTTGGTCCGGGTTGCCAAAGTCGCTGGTCACCGCCGCGACCCGGTCGATACCATATTTCGGAATCGCGCTGTCCCAGGTCATGCCGACCAGGTGGCTGGGATTGTTGTTCTTCGGATTTCCCATATCGGCCCAAAGCGCTGTGTATTGTTCGTAGCTCGCTTCCGGCTCGCGATGGATGCGATCCAGAATGCGCATGCCCTTCCACGCTTGCAGTTCTTTTTGGTGCTCCGCGAAAGTGAGCGGAGGATCGCCCGCCGTCAAAAAAACATCCAACTCCGGAACCCATAAGCCCCGATTCTTCGCCAGTTGGTCGATGCTCACCGAGAATCCCCTGGTCGCTTCGGCGTTCATTTGCACCGTCAGCAATAAAGGATCCGTCACGAACGCCGGATCGTTGCGAAGTCGGCTGACGGTATCGGCGTCGCTCACTTGCAGAAGGTGCTTCCAGATCGCATGCTCCTGACGCGGCGCGCTGGCTGGTTGCGTCGGAAAGACGAGCGTGAACTCGACGCCATCCACATCGCCCGCTCCGCCACGGCTCTGCCAGAACCCGTCGCGAAGTCCCTCACCGGATTCCAAGGAAAAACCCGCGGCATCACGAATTACCATCGAAGGTTTGCCCGGGACCAGGCGAATCGTGAACGGAACGGCTCCGGTGGAACTATGGCCCCACGAAGCGCGCACTTTCAATTCCTGCATGGAGACCGAGCCAGCGGGAGCGGCGTTCGCGGGTAATGCCTCCTGCTTCTTCTCAGCCGCGTTGACCGTCGAGAGCAACGTCAGCATCAAGACCGCAAACGAAAGGTGGAGGAATCTCTTCATAGCAGATTCGTGGCAATTTTTGAAAAAGCACGGAGAACAGATATAAACATCTGCATATTTTTGGAGCGTTTAGGGAGTTGGCGGCGATGTCACGCAAATTACGTTTCTCGTCGAACCCGACAAGCGCAGCGGCTGTCCGACTCCACTCGATGTTAGGCATCGTTGGGCCGAGGAAATTCCGGGTGCGCGGGCACATTGGAAGGCAGCAGATGAAACGTCTGCATCTCTGAAGTCCAAGTAACCAATTGAGGCCCATCGAACACGCTGGGATCGTCGAGCGTTCCGACCTTGATGAGCACCGGGCTGGGGGCTCGCTCCGAGCGTGCGGTGAGGTGGACTCCGCAAGTCTCGCAGAAGTGCCGCGTCGGAGACCACG
>JBDTOW010000210.1:0-6796 GCA_039933075.1 Verrucomicrobiota bacterium
CCTGGCCGGACTTCTTCCCGCGTGGCGGGCGGCGCGACTCTCTCCAGTGGATGCAATTCGCTCACGTGGAGGCCGCGTATGAACACTCCTCCACTCACGGATAGCGTGGTCGTCTCGGCGGCTGCACTCACCAAAATCTATCCGCGAGGCCGGGAAGAAGTGCGCGCTTTGGACAAGGTGTCTTTTGAAATTCACCGGGGTGAATTCTTCGCCATTGTCGGATCGTCAGGCTCCGGCAAGACGACGCTGCTGAATTTGATTGGCTGTATGGATACGCCGTCGTCGGGCACGCTGCGCATCGCTGGACACGAAGTGCAGACTTTGCCAGAGCGGGAACGGACGCGGCTTCGGCGTGAACAGATTGGTTTCGTGTTTCAACACTTCGGACTTATTCCGACCCTGACCGTCGCTGAGAATATTGCTCTGCCCACGCTCTTCGCTCGACGCCGCGCCGGGCCACGTGCGGCTGAACTGCTGGAGAAAGTGGGGCTCGCTCACCGCCGAAGCCATCGTCCCCACGAGCTTTCCGGTGGCGAAATGCAGCGGGTGGCTATCGCGCGCGCCCTGATCAACGAGCCGCAACTGTTGCTGGCGGATGAACCGACCGGGAACCTCGACAGCGCGACCGGCGACAGCATCATCGCTTTGTTCCAACAACTGCGCGGAGAAGGTCTGACGGTAGTCGTCGTCACCAACAACACCGCTCTCACCGCCGCCGCGCAGCGAAAACTCGAGCTCCGTGACGGGCGATTGGTCATACGTACAGCTACACAATCTCAGCCGTTCGATGCATGCGCTGTTTAGTTAAAAGCGATTAGTGGAGTCGGCCCAACGATACATTCGGTGTGGCAGTTACCATTGATGGAATCTCCCATGTGCAGGATTTCTACGGGCTGTGTTGAGCATAATGAGAACGCCAGGACGATCGGATCGGCGCTGCAAAATGGATTGCGCAGGTGAATGAACTTGAGTGTAATTTGTAAACGAATGAAGAAAAACTACGCCTTCAAATTATGGAACAGCGCAACTCATGTTTCACGATTTGCCACCGCGTTAATTGTTCTCGCGATTCCTGGTTTTGCCGCTGAGCCTGAACAGGGCAGGCCGTTCAAAGACGCTCCGCCAGCAGTCAAACAAGCTCAAGACAACCAGTCCCTTCGTAATGAAATCCAGCATGCGATTGATCGGGGTCTTGCCTGGCTGACGACCAATCAGAATTCCAATGGCTGGTGGCAAACATCCGACCATCCGGCGGTCACCGGGTTGGCCCTCATCGCCTTCAACGGCGACCCAATGGATCGTTATCATGGCAAGGAACCGGCATATTTAAAGCGAGCCTATAGCTTCCTTCTAAGCCAGGCCAAACCGGACGGAAGTATTTGCGTCACGAACCTGCCCACGTATAACACGGCCATCTGCACAATGGCGCTCTTGAGCGCCCACAATTCGCAGTACGATTCGATCGTGCGGAAGGCCCGGAACTTCCTCGCCGGTGTTCAACATGACTTTGGCGAGAAGGGGAAGCTGGACACTCCCTTCGATGGCGGCTTCGGTTACGGCCTCCCGTCCGACAAAGTTTCCGACATGAGCAATACCCTCCTGGCTTTGGAGGCGATGTATTACAGCAAGCGCCTGGTCAAGGATCAGTCTCTTGCCGAGGCAAAAGATTTGAATTGGGAGGCAGCAATTCATTTCCTGCAAAACTGTCAGAATTTACCGAGCTACAACAAAGAATCTTGGGTGTCCGACGACCCGAAGGATAGAGGTGGATTCGTCTACCACGCTGGACGCAGCAACGCCGGAAGCGAAACCAACGCCGTGACGGGCCGCGTTACGTTGCGTTCCTATGGCAGCATCAGTTACGCGGGATTGTTGAGCTACATTTACGCCGACCTCCGGCGGGACGATCCTCGGGTGAAAGCTGTCCTCGAATGGCTCAAAAACAATTACAGTCTTGAAGAAAATCCCGGAATGGCCAAAGCGGGGCTGTTCTTCTATTACCACACAATGACCAAGGCGCTAAACGCATCGGGAATGGACGACCTGGAACTGCCGAACAACAAACACGTAAACTGGCGTCAGGACCTGGCTCTGAAACTGATGCAACTCCAACAACGGGATGGATCATGGGCCAATGAAAATGCGCGCTGGTGGGAGAAAGAACCTGCCTTGGTTACTTCTTATGCCCTCTTTTCGTTGGAAATGCTTTGGCGCGGCTTGGGTGGTTGAAGCCGTGGACCACCCGGAGGATGCATTGAGTTCGAGAATGATCGTATTCTTGCTCCCGGAAAGAACGTCTTCGCTTCGCCTCCCGGCCTTGTAGGCGTTGTCCTCGATTTGGATCGTACTGGACTCGGAGATGATATAGCTCTCTTTCGAACTCCGCCAAAGGCCAGCCATAGCGGACGCTTGATCCGGAAGCCACGCTGAAAGCCCAGTTTCTTGAGATTTCCCATTCTGGAGCAACGCCGATCGATTTGTTTCGAACAACATATTTACCGGGTGCATAAACGTTAAAAGCTGATCCAGCCGATTTTTCGCCAAAAATGTCATTCCTCGAGGCAAAAGTAATTTCGAATACCCTCTTGTCCCGATTCAGTCGGCCTTCTGCGTAAAGCCATCACCTCTGAAAGATACCACGCCCCAAACCACGCCGAGCTTGGATGATCGGAGAAGTTCTCGGGCGCAACAATCCAGGACACGGCAGGTAGTTCGCCGCGTTCGACCTCCTGCCGAAATTGGTGCAAGACATCTCCCTTCGGGACATTCAATTGGCGAGCAATTTTTCCATCACGGTAACGCAAGCTGGCAAGCTCGTGATAAAAAGGATCCTTGGTGTTGGTGCAAAACGCCTTGTTGTGCAAATTCTTTTCCCGCTCCGAAAGCTTCTCAAAATTCTCCGCACTCCATTTGACTCGCCGGGCCTTGATTGCGCGCAGCGAAGCCTCAGCTTCGTCCAACTTGAGTTTGATTGGCGGAAAGTCCTCGTCTGCCGGGAGAGCGATTTTCTTGCATGAGAATGACGATGTGCTCCGCATCCAGGCAGGTTGGGCCCGGTTCTGGATCAATGGCGAAGGCTCGTTAGATTGACGCTGGCAGGACGCCGAAAAGGCCGCTTGCGCCCGATACCATCACAGTTTTCTGATAAAATCTCTCCTCGTATCCATATGTTTGCTAAGCTTTACTTCATTAAGCGTGTCTTGAGAGCCTGTCTGAAAATGTAGGGCAGACTTCCAGCCTGCCGGTTCACGTGGCGTCCTCGCCCCGTGTTTCGGGCAGCAGGATGCCGCCCGAACTGGCAGACAAGATGTTTGCCCTACATTTTCAAAACGGCTCTGAGAACATCTTGTCATCCGTGATCATTCTAACCGAAATTATGTCCAATCAAAGGATGCTTTTGACGGCAACATTGTTTTTCGGGTGCATGGTTTGCGTTGGTTTAAGGCTAGAGGCCGATAGTCCCGAACCGTCTGCCGTCCTTCTTGCACAGAGAAACGGAGGCGGGGGTAAGTTTTTTGGGACCGTGCCTGATCCGAAACTGACACGGCACTATTACATCGCAGCCGAACCGGTAATGTGGAATTTCATTCCCCTGCGGAGTGATCCGACGTGTTCCATAACAGGAGGAGAACCGGCTCAACGCATGACGGTTCCACCGGCGTTGCTCCAACATCCAATCTCGCGAAAACTCCGATACCTACAATACACAGACGATCAGTTCAACGTTCGCGCGAATCAACTCGAGCGTCTCGGGATTTTGGGGCCGGTTCTGAGGGGGCTCGTGGGCGAATACCTTGCCGTAACATTTCTAAATCGTTCGGATCGCCCTTTGTCAATTCATTCACATGGAGTCAAGTATGATAAAGATAGTGAAGGAGCCGCCTATTTGCCCAATCCAGGTTTGGGAGCCAGAGTTGTGCCAGGGGCCAAGTTTACCTATGTGTGGAAACTGGATGAGAGTTCTGGCCCGCGCCCGACCGAGCCGAGTTCCAAAGCATGGTTGTATCACAGCCATGTGATGGCGGAGCAGGATGTCAATCTCGGCCTGGTCGGTTTTATCATTGTGACCGATCCAACACGCGCCCGCGCAGATGGGACACCCCAAGATGTTGATCGGGAGATGGCAGTCTTCTTAAATATTTTTGATGAAAGCGGCGAAGACCAGGAAGAAGACGAGGAGGCGGCACTCAACCCGGAATCGCTAAAGAGTCTGCCTCTGGAAGCGAGGATTTTGAATTTCGCCAATTCAATACAAGCTTTGAAGCGTCGCGAAAACGGTGAACGTCACACTATCAACGGGTTCACTTACGCTAACCTGCCAGGATTGGAAATGCGGGAAAATGAACGGGTTCGTTGGTATCTGTTCGGCCTCGGATCGGAGCGCGATTTGCACACGGTTCACTGGCATGGATCTCGCGTGATCGAAAACGGCGACCGCAGAACCGACGTAATCGAGCTGCTCCCTGGAAGCATGAAAATTGCGGATATGGTGGCGGATAATCCTGGAACCTGGCTTTTGCAATGCCATGTTGGCGAGCACATGACGCACGGGATGTTCTGCACGTACACAGTCCATTCTGCAAATGCGACAGCTCATCCGATCTCTGATGCGTTCTTCCCGCCAGGAAATTCTCCAGAATCCATATCGATCAAAAGCGCGAAGAAGCTTCCCGTTAAAGAGGGAGCGACCGACCGGCGGCTGTTGAATCTGACGGGCGAATTATCTCTGAACCATCTCCCGCCATTCGAGGGATCGATTGTGGCAGTCCAGCTTGGCCGAGAGAGAGTCACATTTCATTTGAAGTCGGATGGAAAGGGCGAATTCGATGGAAATCAGATTGATTTTCGAATCATCCGAACTGGGGGTGGAATGCTCGGGGCAACGCTTGGATTCAACCTCAACCTGATCCTTGGCGCGGAGAAACTGGACAATAATCCCACGATCCTCTCTGAATTAAAACCGTTGAATGTGCCTCTGAGGCTACGGATCAATGGACTGACCGCGACGGGCACCGTTAGTCTTTAGAGCGGATATTTCATGACCGTTTCTGTCCGGGAACTCCGAAGCAAAGGTAGGGATGGCGCGCTGCGGCGTCCCCGCCGCGTTCAGCGGCGGAAGTCTTTGTTCCCAACGCTACGAATCCATCGCTTGGTGAAGCGTCAGTTCCGCTCCTGCACGGCGCGGGAACGCCGCAGCGCGGTGTCCGAACGGTGTCCGGCACGGTGTCCCTACCTCCGCCTCTGGGAATTATCCCGGCTGCGACGGTTACGACGAGAGGGAATGAGCCAGGCGATTCGAAAACAGCTCTTTTTCTTTGTATCTGGTCTTCGCGCCACATCCGTAGTTTGCGCTTGATTTTGAGACTTATTCTCAATACAGTCTTGCTGGTGAACATTTCCGAAGTGAGAGCTCGACATGCATTCGGCGCTGAAGCGGACCAAACCGCCTGCGAGGAGTGGCCGGTTTGGAGTGGCGTAGGTGCTGTTTGGCGTCAACTTTACGGGAGTTTCCGTGGGTGCGGCGTTAGCTTCGAGTGGCACGAATTTCAAACTGGCCGGGAGCTGGACTGGGCGAAAAGTTTTCATGCGAGCAGCGTCGAGATTTGCCTGAATCTCTCGGGCTCCGGGTTTGTCCGTCTGCGTGAAGAACAAACCAGGTACCGTCTGGCGTCCGCCGGATTTTACGCTCAAGGAAATCAATCGCTCGAGGCGAAAAGACTGCGGAATCAACGTCACCAATTCATTACAGTGGAATTTGCGTCCAACTTTCTTGCGCGTCATCTTAGCGGCAAGGAAGGAGTTCTGCATCCGCTCTTGCGCCAGGTTGTGGAAGGAAAAGAGATTTCCGGAGTGTCTCCGGCGACGCCCCTCAGCGCCGCGCAGCAGACGCTCATCGCTGATCTGCGGAACCCGCCGGTGCACACCGCCGCCCAACCGCTTTGGTACGAAGCGAAGGCGATGGAGTTGATGGCGCAATTATTTGTTCGACCTCCAGCCGAGCAGGAATTCTTCTGCACGCGACAGAAGCGGCTGGCGAAGGAGCGTGTCAAACAAGCAATCGCAATTGTTCGTCGCAATCTAGTCGAGCCTCCTTCCCTCGAAGAAATCGGCCGCGAGGTGGGATGCAGTCCTTTTTATCTGAGCCGCACGTTCTCGAAGGAAATGGGCGTGGGTATCCCGCAATATCTGCGGCAGCTTCGGATGGAGAAAGCGGCTGAACTCCTGAAATCCGGCGAATACAACGTAACCGAAGCAGCGTTTGAGGTTGGCTATTCGAGCCTGAGCCATTTCAGCCAGGCCTTTCACCAAACCTTCGGCTGTTGCCCAGGTCTCTACCCCGTGAAAACCGTTCCCTTTGCCGCCCACGTTTTGCGATAGAATCGCTCCGCGAAATCACTCGGATTCAAACCGGCTCCGCAACGGAACGTCAATAATTCGCAATCGTCGGAAAGCGAACCAATCATCATCCAGCTATTCTTCCAGGCATGAAGAATAGTCCTGAGCCCGTCGAGAGATTGCCGCACCGACTTCTTTATGCTGGTGAATTTATCAGCATTCAGCTTGTCGGGCTTCAAGTGAATCGCGGCTTGATGAGATATCGTTCGCCGGAGTCGATTTTGCTCATGGTCGCCTTTGGCCGCGTTCGAATTCACACGGACGAGTCACTCTTTGTGCTGAACGAAGCCGAAGCCTTTCACCTGAATCCATTGTGCGAATACGATATCACTGCCGATCAGGCCGCTGATTTGCTGCTGATTACAATGCCCAACAAAGCGCAATCTTTCGAGGATTTTCC
>JBDTOW010000211.1:0-6787 GCA_039933075.1 Verrucomicrobiota bacterium
TAAAAGCCTCCGCCAGCTCACCACACTCGTCGCGCGAAGTGATGGGCACGCGCGGAGAAAAATCCCCGCGGCCAACCGCCTCGGCGCTGGCTCGCAACTGGCGCAACGGCTGCGTGATTTTGCGGATCAAAAACCAGACGACGGCCGTGCTGAGCAGAATCCCCAGCAGGCTGACGAGAAATAGTGTGCGCTGAGTTTCCCGCAACTCGCTCAATGGTTGCTCGTACGACGACAGTAGCAAGTAACCGAGGCTGGTGTCGCCACTCAGCGAATCGAACTTGTCCGCCAAGCAGAGAAAGTGCTCATCGCCCAGAGTCACCTTCTTGGTGAGTGAATGGTGGGGTCCAGCCGACTTGGCCGAATCGGTCAAAACTTTGCCGAACAAATCGGCGAGAATTGGGTACAGCTCTGGTTTGCGCAGAGAAGACGCCGCGACGCGCCCGTTGACCAGCAAAACAATTCCGCTGCGGGCGATTTGACTGAACTCTTGCGCCTCGGCTTCGCCCACCTCGGCGCCAAACGCCAGCGCTCCGATGATGTGTTCGCCGATGGCAACCGGAATTGAAACCACTTCAAACAACCGCTCGCTCACGCGGATGGTATCGACATTGGCCAAGCCCTCGAGGGCCTGACCGGCCGAGATTGCGCTGCGTGACTCAAACTCCGCTGAGCTTAGCAGTGGATTGCGTTTGGCGCTGGCCAACACTTTGCCTTCTTCGGTCTTGAACAAGACGAGGTCACCGCCCAGTTCACTTATCATTTCGTTGAGCTGGAAGCGCAATGTTTTCGGTTCAGCCAATTGGAACACCGCCTTATAGCGCGGCTCATTGGGGACATTGCGATAGCGCTGCAGCAGGTTCCGAGCGCGAATTCTTTGGGAGTTTTTGAATACGCCATCAGCCGTGGCCAGCGTCTGCGCGGCCTCGGTTTGGAGTTGTCGCGTGATACGCCAATTCACCAGCCAAATTGTGATTGCCAACAGCAACACCATGACCGTGATGACCGGCAGCAGGACCTTTGTTTGGAAGCTGAGATACTGGCGCGATGGCGTCATCATTCAGGCCGCCTAATACTTAGGCAAATTGGTGATGCCAAGCGTGAAATCGACTTTCGCTTCGCCCTGTTCAGGGACGGTGATTTCCTGCACCTGGCTGGGCAATCGCTCGTGCCAGGCTTTCAGTTTGTAGGTGCCCGGCGGGATATTGGTGATGGTGTATTTGCCTTTGGCGTCAGTGACGGCAAACCAGGGATTCTCTAAAACGAGAATGATGCAGTGCATCCTGGTGTGGATGGAGCAAAACACATCCACGCGGCCAGTTTTTTCGAACGTCACGCGTTTGATTTCGGGCGCGTTGTAAAGGTCGAGGTCAAAGGTCTTCGACTCTGAAATTGAAAACACGTTGTGAAAGATGTCGTCGTTGTTGGGCCATTCCACCACTGAGCCGGCCAACACGGGCAACACGTGCGGCGTGAACGCGCCATCCTTTTGTGCCACCTTCAAGGGTTTGGCCGGGGGCTCGAATTTGAGGTTCACCGCATGGTCAATGTAAACGACGAAATCACGCAGTTCGGCATAATTGACCCGCTCGACGAATTTGAGCTTGCGGCTTTCATACTTGCCGCCCGCCGCCGCCTGATCCGCGCCAGCCTTGCCTTCGGCATGGACCGTCCCCGTGACCGTGGCAGCCCCGCTGGTAATAGCGGCAACCGAGAGGGCGGCGCAAATTGCAACAATGGTTCTCATTCTCAAAACTTCACCGCGACTTCAAAGGCGAAGAGATCTTCATTGTTGCGCTTTTCTCCGCCCAGCTCCTTGCCTTGTTCGAAGCTGTAGTCGGCTTTCAGCACTACCGACGAACCCAAGCGATACCCGACGCCCAAACTCAGGCGCCACAAGTCCGTCGTGAGTTTGTTAAAAAAAAAATTCCTTGAAATCTCCGTTGCCCACGATCGGAAAGCCGTCTGGCGCGATAATTTGACTGAACCGCGCCACAGCATAAAACTTCGGCGTAACGTCAAAAAGGCCTTCGGTGTAGTAGTAGTAAACGTTCCGCTTGTTGTCCGCTGTGGTATCATTGTCGTCGTAGCGAATGTACCCGCCAGCCGCCTTCAAATGACCGCGCGCCAGGCGCACTTGCGCGTCACCTTCCACCAGATTTGCATGAAATTCCGTCGTCGTGTCGGCCTTCCCCAAGGGACGGAAAAATCCATTGCCAAACCACATTTCAGACAGGCTGTGATTCTGCGCGCTTAGGTCCCCGGTCCGCATGGCGCTCGCGCTCAAGTGCAGCCACTTCGCCGGGTCGAAGCCCACACGACCCGCGATCGACTTGTCGCTCGTGAAGCCGCTTGAACGCGGTGGGCCGCCGTTTTGGACCGCGACGACGTAATTGAATTTACCAAGCGAACCGTACATCTCCACTCCCTCGTCCACACCCCATAAGTCACTCAATGAATGGGAAATCAGCGGATTGTCGATCGCGTAGCGAAGTTGGTATTCCTCGCCGAAAGGAGTATTGAAACGCCCGATGCGCAGGTTCAACTGGCGATCGTGATGCCAGAGCCTGGAAACGTTTTCGAAATCTATATAAGCCTCGCCCAAGCGCACGTTGTTTGGGTCCTCGCGCGTCGCCAGGTCGAGCCCCAGAAAAGCATAAACGTCATGACCCGCATCGGCTTCAAGAAACAACCTTGCTTCGTCGACCTGAAATTCGCCACGGGGAAACTGGCCCTGGGAGCCGGATTGAAAAAAGGCAAAGCCCGCTTCACCGCTCAAATTGAGTTTTGCAGAACTCAACAGCTTGGCGGCGCCGCGCGGATTGGCCGGCGGAGTTTTAAGGTCTTCGTTCAATTCACGCACAGCCTTTTCCTGCTGGTCCTGGGCTTTCTGGAATCCGTCCATTTTTTGCGCGAGCGCGTCAATCAACTCTTGCTGTTTCCGCACTTGCAATAGCAGCCGTTCATTTTGTTCTTTCACCTGGCGCAACTGGGTGGCCATGTCGGACTCGTCGATGGCCAACGCGTTCCCAGCGCAACAGAAAGAAATCGCCGCCGCGCAAGTCCATTGCGAGACTTGGCGGCCGAAACTTGCCTGCGGGAACTTCCCGTTTTTTTCCGTATTCCAATTGAATTTCATTCTCTCCAGAGATAGTGCCACCGGTCGATGAATGTTATCGGCACCGATGAATCCGGCTTAAGCGGATCAGCCGGTGGGAAGCCGCAAACACGAAGAGCGCTCAAAGCGTTAGCCGGCTCCCTCTGCTCACTTTGAAATCAACGAAGTGAAAGAAAAGCAGTCCAGCTGCCTGCGCCGTTGAAAACTTCCTTGTGGCGGCCGATGTCATTATCCCTGACTCGCCGAGTCGGCCCTGTCCTCAAATTCCTTCTTACGATTCATTTCAATTTGAGTCAATCCGAAGCACCACGGAGCGCCTGCGATCATCTGAGATCATCTGCTTTGACTTGCGCTCCATCACGACGCAGCTTACAAAGTGCGCGAGGACCCCACCGCGAGTTCAACATGAAAACAATTGTTACCTGTTTTGCCGTCATGTTCCTGATGACGCTGCCGCGGATCATTCGGGCGGACCAACTCGTCCCGCTAACGATCGAACAACTCACCGAGCATTCGCAGTTGATCATCCACGGTGCGGTGCTGAGCAGGAGCTGCCAACGCGATCTGGCGGGACGCATTTACACCAAAGTGGAGTTGGAAGTCAGCGATGTCTGGAAGGGCGCATTGACCAACAGGGTTTTTACGGTCGTGCACGGTGGCGGCATTCTCGGCGACAGGAAGGCTACGGTGTCCAACCAGGTCGAGTTCGAGATCGGAGAAGAGATAGTCGCATTCCTGGTGGTCAACTGGCGTGGAGAGAGTTTGAGCCTCGGTCTTGCTCAGGGCAAATTTCACGTCTGGCAGGATACTGCCACACAGCAGAAATTCGCTTGCAACCCGTTTCATGGAAATCCCGCGGCTGTGGCCAACCGAGAAGTTCTGCACCGCCCGGCGGGAAGCGGCGGCTCACTAACTTTGGCTGAATTAAAACATCGCGTTTCAGGGGGCAATCGATGAAGTTGTCAATGGCGCTCATCTTCGGGATGATGCTTGGTTTGATCACCGCTCGCGGATTCGTCGTGAACCAAAATGAGCTTGGCAACGACCGTCACTGGGACCTGGTGAACCTTAACCCGTCCATCAGCACCAACGTGCTGAATCCGACGACGCGCGCCATTCGCTATTTTCTCGCGTCGGACGCCTATTCAGCGACCAACACTGCCGCCGAGTTGAACGCCATTCGCGCGGCCTTCGCGCAGTGGCAGGCGATCCCCGGCACTCTCCTCAAATTCGAGGACGCCGGCCTCGTAACCGGCGTTACCGATGTCAACAACGTGGACAATCAAAACGTGATCTTCTGGAAGAGGGATGGCACGTCGTACTTCGTGAACGGAGAGTTGGACAATTTCTTTGGTGCACTGGCTTTGACCTATGTCTCGACATTTGACGACAACACGATCGCCGAAGTGGACACAATTATTAACGGCACTGACTACAGTTGGTTCACCGATTTCAACGCGGGAAACACGTTCAGCTATTTCATCGAAGCCTCGGTTCTCCACGAGATTGGTCATTTGATCGGGCTGGCACATTCCCCGGTCGGCGGCGCCACCATGCTCACGCGAGGTGCCACCGGCGTAAATACGCAAGCTGGTTTGTCGGCCGACGAGATCGCGGCCGCTCTCTTCCTGTATCCAAAATCCGGAGTGCGGGCCACGCTGGCGATGTTGCGCGGCCGAGTCACAATTAATGGCGTGGCAGTGGTGGGCGCGGTGATCACTGCGGAAAATTCCGCAGGCAACGTCGGCGGCGGCACAGTCACACGCGCCGACGGCCGATATGAACTGCCCGCTCTGCCGCCCGGCAATTACCTCGTGCGCGCCACTCCGCTCGATCCCAACGCCGGCAATTCCTTGGCTTATTTGATACGTGGCATTGATATCGCCTCGAGTTTTGCTTCAGCCCTGACCGATTTTCTGCCCACGCCGAACACACCGGCTACCTTGGCGGCGGGAGGGACGACCACAGTGGACTTTGCCCTGGCCAGCGGAACGCCCTCCTTCCGAATCACACGCCTGCGACCGCCGACTCCTGATCCTTCCAGCAGCAGAGTCGTTATCAATGTGCCTGTGACTCTGCGTCTGGGGGACAGCAATTTATTCGTGGGCGTTTATTCTCCCAATCTTCCGACACAGAATGCCACCCTCACCGTCACGGGGGATGGTCTGACGCTCGGACCGACGATTTTCGAGCCGAACGCGATTCAAGGTTTGAACCTGATGTCGGTAGCGATCACCATCGCCAGCAACGCGACGCCAGGGTTGCGCAGTTTTGTGATTGCGCAAGGAACCAGCCTCGCTTACGCAAACGGGTTTCTGGAAATACTACCGCTCATTCCCGACTTCAATTTCGACGGGCTCGACGACACTTTCCAGCGAAAGCACTTTCCGCTTTTCACCGCGGTGGAAGCCGCGCCGGCCGCAGATCCGGATCACGACGGTTTCACGAATGCGCGTGAATACACGGCTGGGTCTGATCCAACCGACCGGCTCTCGATCCATTTTAAGATCCAGAGCGTGAAACTGACAGCGAACGGCACAACGATCACCTTCGAGAGCGGGCCGGGAAAACGTTACCAGGTCTTTAGCCGGCGTGATGCAGCCGATGACCCTTGGCAGCCGGTTGGAAATCCCATCACAGCTATGAGTGAGGCAACTGCATTCTTTGATCTCTCGGCAAAAGACAACATGAGATTCTATCGCGTTGAGGCCCTGCCCTGATTTTCAAGTTTACGATTGAAAGCCACCGCATCAGCGTAACGAACGCCGGTGCCTCCGAAAATATCCAGAGCGGAACCAATCGTCAGATCCATCCGGCCCTGACTGAGGCGCGTCACTTCTTCGAGATCGGCGAGCGACCGGGCGCCCCCGGCGTAGGTTGTGGGAATTGGCGAATCTTTGGCCAACAAATTCACTATTTCGAGATCAACCCCGCCGCACAGCCCTTCAACGTCTGCCGCGTGAATCAGGAATTCGTCGCACCACACCGCGAGACGCTCCAGATTTTTTCGGTTGAGCGTAAACTCAGTAAATTTTTGCCAGCGATTCGTGACGACCCAGTGCTGGTTCTCTTTCCGGCGGCAGCTCAAGTCGAGCACCAGGCGATTCTTCCCAACGGCGCTGACCAGGGCCCGAAGGCGATCGAAATCGAGTTGGCCCTCGCGAAACACCCAGGAGGTCACGATGACGTGGGACGCGCCCGCCTCGAGGTAATGGGGCGCGTTGTCGATATTGATCCCGCCGCCGATTTGCAACCCACCGGGGTAAGCGGCGAGTGCTTCGCGCGCCGCTCGTTCGTTCCCAGGGCCAAGCAGGATCACATGGCCCCCCTTCAGCCCGTCTCGTTTGTAGACTTCCGCAAACCAGGCGCTGGAGCGTTCGGAGACGAAGTTGGTGCGCAGGTCCGCCGGGTTATCACTCAAAGTGCTCCCGACAATCTGCTTCACCTTTCCCTCGTGAAGATCGATGCACGGTCTGAACATACGCCAAGAAAAACGAAAAAATGAGAAATTCGAAAGACAAAACGAGAGGCCCACTTCAACACTCTTGGCTGCGCGCCCTCGCTTCCTCGGACACACCCGTGACGATGCGTGACCCGCGTTTGTAAGTGAAGTAAGAATAGGTCCATTGTAAAAGCACAGCCAGTTTGTTGCGGAAGCCGACGAGGAAAATA
>JBDTOW010000212.1:0-6751 GCA_039933075.1 Verrucomicrobiota bacterium
TCATCAGCGAGGCGAAGAGCAACATGGATAGCAGGCCGATCAGCCGGTCGACAAACACCGTGGTAACTGCCTCCGTCTTTTTATGGTGTGTCTCTCTCGCGGCGTAGTAGGCCTTTAGCAGATCCCCCCCGGTCGACCCCAGAAGAAAGGAATTAAAAAAGTGGGCGACGAGCGAAATCTCTGTCGCCCGTCCGAACGGCAGATTCAATCCTTGGACGCCTAAGACCATTCGCCAGCGGATGACACCCAACAAAATCGTCAACCCCATCAGCGCCAGGGAACCGAAGCCGGCCACAAGGTCGACCAGACAGAGCACCCGCCACAGTTCCCGCGGTCCGTACTGCCAGGCAGCCTTCCATTGTTCCCATCGCGAAAGCGCGTCCCACGATTGGCCGAGCTGCTCCGCGGCGAGCTGGCCTTCCCTGAGAAAAATCGCGTGAAGAATCCAAAACATCAAGACTCCGCAGACCACCAGCCGCCAGCCGATGCTCCAGACCTTTCGCCCGGATTTCACGTGTCGCCCCAAATTTTCTTAAGGTAGGCCACTCCGATCTGGAGTTGATCCACTTCGACGCCGGGATTCAATTCAAAGACCTTGATGTGTTCAGGCTTGACGAACGGTTTGAGCGCGGCGAAATCGATCATACCGGAACCGGGCGGGCAATGATCGCGTGCCGGGAATTGGACATCATGAATGTGAAAGCCCAGCAGTCGATCTGCCAGCGATTCGAGATGCATGGCATGGAGAATAAAACCGAGGTTTTCCTTGATTTGGGCATGACCGGTATCGTGCCAGTACCCGACCGTTGGCTGTGCAAAATCTTTAAAGAAAAAATTGAAATCGCTATCCAGCGGAATCTCCTCGAGCGCCTCGCGGTTCTCGATCCCCAGCTTCACACCGTGGATTTCAGCCGCCTCGATCAGCAACTTCAACATTTCGCCGGCCAACTGAATCGGCTTTTCCTTTTTTCGTTCCCGTTTTTCGAGGACTTCGGCGCAAAGCTTCTCGTATTTGGGGCTCTCTTTCTGCCCATTCCCGACCATTTCAATCAGCCGTTCTGTGTAATCCTTGATCTCGAGGCAGCCCAGGTGCAGGACAACCACCGCGGCTTTTAATCGTGCCGCGGTCTCGATGGTTTTGAGCGAGTGACGCAGAGCGTTTTCGCGCTCGCGCACATTGGACGAAGTGAACTTGAAGAGGTTCGGAGCGGCATGATTAATCCCGATCGGGAGCGGACAAAAATTGTGCAATGTGGAGATTTTGATCTCTCCGGCCGCCACCGCTTCAAAAACTCCGGGCAAGAGACTAATGCGGACACCATGACTCAACTCAGCGTACTCAAAACCCAAATCGCGAATTTCCCGCAACATCGCGCGGCCACACGTGTGACGATTCGAATTCCAGCACGTCGAGAGCGAATACATAAAAACAAAAAAGAGCTGAGTGCATTTTCAGAATAAACAACACCCAGCCCCGATAATTCAACTGACTAACCAGCCACTGGTGAATCCGGCCTGAACCCAAGGGTGCGAAGGTAATTTTGACCGCGACCACTGTCAATCGGCAAAATCCGGCCTCGATATTCAACGAGCCTCCGCGGGAAATCTCCCATCGTATCCGGCCCCACCGCCGAAGATCCAATCCCGGATCGGCATTCCAGGAATCCAAATTACCGTCAAGATTCGAGCGAGGCTTTCTACCTCTCCGCACATTAAATAAAAACAAGCGTACGATTAGCCGTCTTTCGGAACGCCAATTCCACCGCTGTATGAAGTCCTCGCCTAAAAATCAAGGCCTTCACTTCTCCGATTGTAACCTTCGAATCCAGCTCAACGTCTCTAGGAGCACAGGGGCACGAAACAAAGCTCAGTAACAATAAAACAAATGAAAAAAAATCTGGTTCTCAAATTTATGGTCCCGGCACTGATGCTCGGAGTTATCACCACAACCTTCGCCGCCGACGTTCAACCAACGCCCGACAAAACCTCCGAACAACGCAGTGAAGCGCTCAAGAAGCAGCGCGACGAGTTCAACAAACTGACGCCCGAGGAACGCGATGCCAAACGCAAAGAGGCGCGTGCGAAACGGGAGAAACGCCTGGCGGAACTCCAGAAGAAGAAAGCCGATGGCGCCATTACTGAAAAGGAACAAAAGCAGCTAGATCGACTGGAGGCCATGAAGACCAATCATGGCAACCCAAACGCCCAGCGTTCGCACAAAAAGAGCACCCCTGCTGCCCCTGCCAAGCCGGCTAGCGCGGAAAAGTCCCAGTAGGCCGCCGAATTACGCTGGTCGGGTTTGGCCAGCTTTTTCCTACGGCGCAGATGCCCGGCAGGCGCTCTGGTCTCAGGCTGGGCAAAAGTTCGATCACGAAGGCCGCTGTTCTCGGACAGCGGCTTTCCGCTTTTATGTTGACCGGCAACCATGCCACACTGAGTGATAATGGAACTGACCGACCGCGAATTGATTGCCGCCGTGCTGAAGGGCGAGACGGAGGGCTTCGAAGCGTTGGTCAAAAAATATCAGAATCGAATCTTCGCCATGGCCCGCCGCTACGCCCGACGCGAGAGCGAAGTCGAAGACATCGTGCAAGAGGTTTTTATCAAAGCCTTCCAAAAACTCGACAGTTATCGAGCGGAAGCGCCCTTCGAACACTGGCTGATGCGCCTGTCGGTGCGGACGTGTTACGATTTTCTCCGCAACCATCAGCGCAACCGGGAGTCGGCATTCACCGATATGACCGATCAGGAAACGGACTGGCTGGAGCGTTTTGCGGTCGATCCAGATACGGCCGTCGAAACAGCAGATGCGGCTCGGGATTTGGTAGAACGTGTGCTGTGCCAACTCCCGCCCGCTGCGCGACTGATACTGACGCTGCTCGAGATTGAAGGGCGATCAATCAAGGAAATCTCCGAGTTAACCGGCTGGTCAATCTCGCTGGTCAAAATCCGCGCCTTCCGAGCCCGTGCAGCGATGAGAAAATGCCTGGCGAAAATGACGGTGGAAAAGTATATGTAACCGGGTTTTGCCAGACTGCGTCTGGACTGATGAAAGTTTTCCATGAAAATCGACGAACTCCAAAAAAAACTGCTGGCAAGCGCACGTTCCAAACCGCCCAGTGACCACGTGCCCTATGCCTTCGAGCAGCGAGTCATGGCGCATTTGCGATCTCAGTCGAGAACGGACAAATGGACACTTTGGAGCGTGGCGCTCTGGCGCGCCGCCGCGTCCTGCATCGCCATTATGCTCCTGACCGGAATTTGGGTTTACTTCGCCGCGGATTCGAATACTTCCGGCGATCCACTGGCTGTTGCTTTGGAAAACACTGTCCTCGCTTCATTGGATAGCGCAGGAGATTCCTGGTGAAACCTTGGAAAGTCATTTTGGCGACGTTGGTAATCTTCGTTGCTGGCATGGTCACCGGTGGCCTCGGCATGAAACAACTTCAACCCGAACCAACCGCGACAAAAGCCCCACCGAGTCTCCAACGTTTCGAGGTTCTGCGCCGCATGGAAAAACGCCTGGACCTGACTCCATCGCAACAGGAGCGGATCGGACAAATCGTGCGGGAAAGCCAGGAACGGACCAAAAAGGCATGGGAACAGGTCCGGCCGGTGATCCGCGACGAATTTCAGCGCGTTCTGGATCGCATCCGCGAAGAGCTCACCACGGAACAGAGGAAGAAATTCGAGAAGCTCCTGACCGAATCCCGCGATCATCGACGACAGGACGGCCAAAGTGGGCGCGGGGACCGCAACAAGCCAGAGGAAACTCGCGAGCGTTCTTCTCGCCGGCCACCAACCAACAGCCCGCCCCTTTGAGATACATCCTAACGCAGCTCGCACTCTTGGAGATCCTCTGCGGAAGCGCGTTAGGCGACTGCTTCAACAATGGCTTCAGCACCGCTATGGCCAATGATCCTTACCGCCCGGCCTTTTCCAATCATCTCCCCTTGTGTCATCACATCCAGAATATCTTCACCAAACCTGGCCTTTCCGCCGGGGCGCAGCACGGACACGCTTGTCCCGATTTGGCCGACACGCGAAGCCTGTTGCTGTTCCAGCTTCGTTGTTGAGGTCTCACCACTGGTAGACTGAGAAACGACGGTGCGATACATCTGAGTTTGAGGCAGAAAACGCGCCAGCACAATTATGCTGGCGAGCGATCCGATCATTGCAAGCGCCAGATTCTGCAACGGGAGCCGCAACTGCGATAAACTCGGCAACGGGGGCATCCCTGGAATGCGCGGGTCCGGCGCTGGGTATAAGTCGACCATCGCCATGATCAAAGCGATGAGCATCAACGCTGCGCCCGCCAGGCCAAGCGCCAGCGTACCGGGAAACACAAACAATTCAACTGCCACCAGAATCAACCCCAACCCAAAAACGGCCAGCCATTCAATGCCGGAGAGCCCGGCCACGTATCCCCCTAGAAAATAGATGGCAAAGGCAGCGATGCCGATGATGCCGGGCAATCCAAAACCGGGCGTCTTAAATTCGATATACAACCCGATGACTCCAATGATCAGAAGCAATGGACTGATCGCATTGATCCAGGTCGCCAACTTTTCCACTCCGGTCGGCTTGATGGTGTGGCGTTCCGCTTGCCCATACCCCAGCTTCTTCAACAAATCATCCAGGGTCTCGACTGTGCCGGACGACATCAACGGCGCGGGCGGATTTCCGTACTCCTTCTCAGCCTGAACGTTGGTCAGTGTCAGGATCTGGCCTTTTTCATTCAGAACTTCGCCATCGATCTTCAATTCCTTCGTCTTATCGATCATCGCCTCGACGACGGCTGGATTGTAACCGTTCTTCTCCGCGCTGGTTCGCACCAGGGCGCGGACCGCGGAATTCATCTTTACCTCCATCGTGCCGGGCAAATCCTGCGCGCCCATGCCACCGGGCGCCATCATGATAGGCGCCGCCGCCCCGATCACACTTTGGGGGGCCATGTAGATTTTCTGAGTGGCCACCGCGATGAATACACCTGCTGAAAACGCGCTCCGATTCACGTAAGTCACCGTTTCTCCCTTGAATTGGTTTAGGATGTCGATGACCTCCCGCGTGACATCCAGGCGGCCGCCGTTGGTTTCCATATCGAGCACCAGCAGGTCGGCTTTTGCCTCGATCGCTTCTTTAACACCGCGCCGAACAATATAAACCAGTGGCGGCATGATATCATCGCGGACGGGCAGGACGTAAATCTTCTTTACCGGCGCGCTTACCGAAATTGAATCACCGCCGCTGCCACAGAAAGGAGCCAGCATGAACATTAGAGCTAACCAGATTCTCATGCAGAGATCGTACCGTATATCCCAAAGCATCGCAAGGCAGCGTCAAGCGGCAATTTTGATCGGCGCGTCTAGCCCTTACGGGTTGAAGAAGCCGGATCGCCACAGAAGTTCCTTGACCTCCAATTCCGAGGCGCCGAGCCTCGGAGCAGCCGCCAGAATATCCCGCGCATCCGCCGGATACCAGTTTCGTCGTTTCTGGTCGTTCAACCCCGCAAGATCGAACGGCTCAATCGTGCAGCGGATTCGGTGAACCAAGCTGTCTTTTTGCGCGGCTGTGAAACTGTCGCTGGGAAATCCGCGCAGTGCCTGAGCGCAGCAAGCATGAAACTCCGAAGCGAATAACGGATGGTCAAGCAGCAGAAACGATCGCGCCAACCCGTCTCGCCCCATTCGCCGGGCGGCCTCGGAAAAACTGGCCGCCGCAAAGTAGAGCAACGAGAGCGGGACGAAAATCGAAAAGTCCTTCATCGTGGCGTAAAGGGCAGCGACTAGCTCCTCTGCCGCGGCCAGCTCCAGAACCGTTTGCCGTGCGTAGGCGTTCACGTCTTCCTCGAAACGATCGGTTCCCCAGTCCTTCTCGATCGCCTCAGCCAGACGCGCCACACCGAGCAACGTCAACGGAAAACCGGTCGACAGCAATGGGTCAACAAATCCGGCTGAGGAAGGGAGCAACGCCCAGCCACGCCCGGTGATATCTCGACTTCGAAAGGAGAGGCAAGGCGTGTGCACGAATGGAAGTTCGGCCGTTGCCTCTGCGAATTGTTGCTGCACCGATGGGAGGCGCGACAGTAGTCTTTTCCACCCTGGCATCCCCTCGGCGAGATTCAGCTCGTCAGCAAGCCGCCCGGTGGCGGCCACGCCGGCGCTCGTTAATCCATTGTTAAAGCGCAAGACCCAGATCCAACCACCGTCAAAAACATGGTGCATTGCCGCGTCGTCCACCGGATACGGTGGCGAATCGGTTGAAAGAGTTGAATCGCTGTCGGCAGGTCGAACCAACTCCGGGTTTACGTCTCCAAATCTCCGAACATTCGTGAAGTGACTGTAAAGCCCCTGAGTCGGCGGCAGCTTTGGAAATGAAATCTCCGCGAGCGACAATGCCCGATGCAAAAATCCGCGCGGACCGCTGGCATCGATTACGAATCGGGCACACGCGGAAAAATCCTTGCCCAAGCGTTCTCCTTCAACCACGAATGAATCATCAATCCCCGTGAATGCATTCAGCCGGCACTGATCGAAGTACTCCACCCCGATCGATTGCGCTTCGCGCACCAGGAAGTGATCAAAGTCCGGCCGGTACCAATGCGTATCGGCGATCTCATCGTGCGGGCTCGCGCCAACCATGAGTTGGTTGCCGCGGTCGGTATCGTCGCCGAACGGCTGCCCGAAATCATGGTGATAAAAAGTAAACCCGCGTTTCAAGCCGCAGGCGACGTGGGGGTAGTTGCGCTGCC
>JBDTOW010000213.1:0-6747 GCA_039933075.1 Verrucomicrobiota bacterium
ACCGGCGCTTGGTCCACCCGGCCAGGCGGCCGGGGTGAAAGATCTTCCCAACCGCTTATGGTGCGCTCCGGATACCAAGGATGGTCGATAGCAAGCTGTAGGGCAGGCTTCCCAGCCTGCCGGTTCTCCGGGCATCCTGCCCGGAGTTCTTATGCGCATTGTCCGATCTCGCAACTGGCGGCTGGAAGCCGCTCGAACTGGCAGGCAAGGATGCCTGCCCTACACGACAACTGTGAAACGCCCTGCATTTTTATTCCGGTCGGCCATCTATCGGCTTTAATTTACCGTCGGGCCGCACGCGATAAGTTTGTGCGCGCCATTGGACGCGGCTCCCCAGGAACGCGAACGCCCAGATCGCCGCCTGCAGCAGGTCCTTGATCGGGACAAGCCACAAACTGGCTGGCTGCGCAAGGGAATGGCTCATCCGCCGGTAGTTATTGGTTGCGGTAGCCAGTCTGACTAGAAGGCAACCGGCCGCTACATTCAAACTCAAGAAGGACGGTTGCGTCAGAATCCAAATCAAAGGCCAGATCGTCGCGTTGCTCAGTATGCTGAAAAAGTAGGGAATCGGCCGGCAAATCCGGATCGTTCGCGCCCAACGGAGCTGGTGTGACCAAACCTGCCGCCAATCCATCGGATCCGACCAGCAGTCCACCACCACAGTCGACAGGACAATCCGTTTCTTCCGTCCCGCGATCAAACGTCCCAGTTGATAATCATCGGCCAAATCGTCCGCCAATGCCTGGAATCCAGCAATCGCTTCCAGCTCCTTGCGCCGCGTCACCATGACAGCGCCCAGGGCAAAGTCGAGCGGTCGCAGGCTCTGCGATTGCAGGACCTGGCTCCAAAAATCCGCGTTGATGGCTATCGCTTCCCAGCGCATCGCCAGCGTGGTTGGATTGGCCAACCGGTAAAAGCAATTGACCAGACCGACGGAAGGATCGGACAACGGCGGGACGACATTGGCCATCAAATCGGGCGGCACGCGCACGTCGGCATCGCTTACGACGATAATCTCGTGCCGGATGAGGGGCTGGAGTTGAATTAATGTCGAGACCTTGGCATTGGCCCCGGCGGATTGGCCGCAGACCACGAGGCGAGCGTCGCAATCGGGATGATCGAGAATCAGTTGCTGAACCGTCGCGCAAACCGGATCTTCCGCGTTCGCCACGCCAAACAGGAGCTGGATGGGACCGTCGTAGGTTTGCTTAAACCAACTGCGGAGGCACTCCTCCGTTTCCGTCTCAAGCCCTTTCAATGGTTTGAGCGCGGTGACGGCTGGCGTGTCAGGGTTGTCCGAGATCCGCTGGTGCAAGCGGAAATGTCGCGCTACGATCCATTGCCAGAAGGTTAACGCCAGGCTGAGCAACGCGAGCGAGCCCAGGATGAGGTTCAAGACCATCGACCCTTCTTATTCCAGACCCTGCTATGAGAACTGTCAAGCGCGAGATTACTTTCCTATTTTTTATTTCTTTTTAATCCGCCAGGTTTTGGAAATGGCGGAGTGCGAATCCATATTGCGCCGACGGCCGACGCGGATACGTTCGAGGAAGTCCGGAGTGTTTGCGGGGGCAGCTTCGGCGTTTTGCCAGAGTTCCTCCGCTTCGGCGAGAGTTTTGAAGGTGAGATGCGGCGCGTCGCTCGGCGAGTAGCAGGTGAGGTTGTGGCCTTTGCCAGGGCGATGAATTTCATGGCTTGGAATTCTAGCTCGAAATAAACGTAGCGGCGTCGAAAATCGTCATCAGCATGGTCAGAAGTCTTATCGCTTTCATGCGGTCTCCTTTTTCGGAATCATGGCGAGCGAAGTGGCCTGATGACCGGACGAGCCACGGGCACGGTCAACCCTCACAGGAGTTCCAGTGTCGTTAGGCGGCGTGACCATCAAATCGCACTCCCTTCTCGTCGCACTTGACTCCCAGCTCCTCACGATTCAATGCCTTCAGCATCGCGGCAACCTCCGAATGTTTGGCCTCTGAGTAGCCCGCGCTGCCTACAACGGATGGGAGCAGATCAGCCAACTCTGCCAGGAGAAGTCCCGCCTTGAATCCGCGTCGAAAGAAGACAACAAAGGCAGCTTTCGTAGCTTCGGCGTCGCCTCGCGTACACTCCAGCTCTGCCACAGTAGTCTCTCTGAGCCACCGCACAAAATCGTGGAATTGCTTGAGTGAAGGGTGCGCCACACGGGGGCCACCCGTCTGAAGTTGTTGCCATTGATCGTAACACGATCATCACCATCGGAATTTCGAACGCCCTTGTACCCTGGTCTCTGCCAATGTGGGATGCGAAACACCGCAACAAGCGCACCTCCCACAGCCCAACCTAACAGCCAAAGCACAAGCCATCGCGTGTCGTTTCGTGCCGCTCGGTGCAGGATGATTCGCCAGCCAAACAGAAGCCCCGCCAAGCCGCCGATGATTAGCCCGCACACGACTCGGACCACAATCGCAAACACGAAGTCTGACCAGCGTTTGTTCATGTGATGCGAAAGACCTCAGCCGCCGAAATACTCCTGACGCCTCCGGCATCGTATCGCGCGATTCGCTCGCGGATTTCTGTATCCCACGCCGCGTCAATCTCAGGGGAAGCCACTGGCCCCACGCTGCGCAAAATACTGTGAGCAAGGGTCAAGCGCTGGTCCGGAGGCAACTGCATCTGCGGAAACCAATGTTTCTATCGATCCAGCCATGCCAAGACGATACTCTGCAGGCAGCGCATGTCGAGTCTTGACGCCGAAGAGTGATTCGACTGCGTATTGCGCGCCTTATAAGGCCGCATGGCGCACGATAACGGTACCATTGAATTAAGAGGTAGGAGCTCAGGCCGCGCGAGACGCACTTCCGAAAGCTCCCATAGGAGCGGCCTCTTTGTAGCGATCGTGCCACTCAGGAAAAAAGCCCCGTCGGTGCGGCATCGCCGTGAAGGTGTCGCTCCTGCGGAGCTTTGTGATTTTCTGGATCCACAACGACAAATATATCGTCCCGACAAGGACTAAGATGCTCCACCCGATCCGTGCTTATTTGAACGGCAGTGGGGAGCGGCACATCCTCCCACGTGATCGATTCGTTCGAAAAGAGTTGCGCACAGAACAGGTCCAAACGGCGGCCGCTATGACCCCTTCCACTTGACCTCAACTCGAGTGCTACCTATCTTCACCGATGCTTAAAAAGCTGAATCTCATCAAGTATCGATTGCAACCCTCCTCACATCGAACGCGGATGCTTCTGGGTCTGTTGATCTCATGGGCTGCCGCGATTCCGCTTCACGCCGAGAATTTCAACATTGTGGTCGGCGACACGGTTTCGGATGGCGTCCCCGGAGTGGGCGCGGGAAGATTCGCAACCGCCAAGGATGAGGACTTTTACAGCTTTACGGCCACCGCCGGTCAACTCGTGTTCTTCGAAGCTCTCAGCCAGGACGCTGCATTCGCACGAAACCTGCGCTGGCAGGTGCTTAAGCCTTCTGGTCCCTTTGTCTTTGCCACGTTTTTTTCCAACCCTATCGGCCGTACCGTTCTGCCCGAAGCGGGTGTGTACCGGGTCCGGATTTACTCCGACGGGACCAATCCAAATTGGATCGGCGCGTACTCGTTCCGGTTGCTGGCCATTCCTCCGGATCAGCCGTTTCCCTTTACCTTGGGCAACACGGTCTCGGACGGTAACCCTTCTACCGGGGCGGGCAGGCTGGAGGTGGCGGGAGCCGAAGATAACTATCTGTTCACCGCCGCGGCGGGGCAGCTCGCCTTTTTCGAATCCATCAGCCAGGACCCTGCATTCGCACGAAACTTGCGCTGGCAGGTGCTTAAGCCTTCTGGTCCCTTTGTCTTTGCCTCGTTTTTTTCCAACCCTATCGGCCGTACCGTTCTGCCCGAAGCTGGTGAGTACCGGATTCGTATCTACACTGATGGGACGGACTCAGACTGGTTCGGCCCCTATTCATTCCGGGTTTTACCGATCCCGGCGGATCAAACCTTCGCCTACACTATCGGAAACCCGGTCTCCGACGGCGTGCCCCAGGCCGGAGCCGGGAGATTGGAAGCGGCCGGGACCGAAGACACCTACGTATTCAACGCCACCGCGGGGCAGATAGCATTTTTTGAATCGCTCAGCCAGGACGCGGCTTTCAATCAAAGCTTACGCTGGCAGCTCCTCAAGCCGTCCGGAGGATTTGTCTTCTCGTCGTTCTTCGCCAACTCCCAGGGACGTACCGTTTTGCCGGAGGCCGGACAGTACCGCATCCGGATTTTTACCGATGGAACTCTACCGGGCTTGTTCGGCGCGTATTCGTTCAGCACCCGGGGTGACCTGGCCGACCAACAGTTTCCGATTCGGGTGGGGGACATCGTATCCGACGGAAAACCCGCCAGCGGGGCCGGTCGGATCGAGACGCCCGGATCACAAGACATCTACAGCTTCAATGCTCGGGCCGGGCAGTTTGTCATCATTGACTCCATCGCACAAGCAGACGCCTTTCAGAGGAACTTGCGATGGGAATTGGCGAAGCCTTCTGGCGGTCTGGTTTTTGCATCGTTTTTTTCCAATCCTCAGGGTCGGACACTTCTTCCTGAAGCGGGCACGTACAAGATCCGAGTGTTCACCCTCGGGGACGATCCGACGTGGATCGGCAGCTACTCCTTCCGGACCTATTCCCCGGTAAAAGCCAATCCGGATAATATCGCCACCCTGCCAGACAAGCCGCTGGTGATTCCATTCGTCAAGCTGCTCTTTAACGACGTGGCGGAGGACACCAATGACGTCATGACTGTCACGCTCCCCGATCCCATCGCGAGCGCAGGAGGCACGATTGCGCTTGTCCCCAAGGGTGTAAGCTACACTCCGAAGACGGGTTTCATCGGGACCGATCACTTCACCTACCGCCTCATTGGCACCTTCGGCGGCACGAATGAAACCACGGTCAGCGTAGCAGTCACCCCGGACGCGGGCAAATACGCCAGTGTGGTAAACGGGGTCCGGAGAGGCCCGGCTGGTGCCGACTTCTGCTTGTTTGGTGATCCGGCTACGGATTATCTGTTGGAAAGCAGCCGGGATTTTACGGCCTGGCAACAGGTTCGCACGCTCACGTCTGATTCGGATGGAGGAATGATCTTTCAACTCCAGGCGACTCCTGGCGTCGATCGGCTTTTCTTCCGTGCCCGCCGGACGCCATAGCCGTGAAATGAGGTGGCTTGGTTCCCCGATTGATTCGCTACGGCCGAGTGATGAACACTTATGGTTGCTCCCCCGCGAGTGGCACACGCTCCCAGGTAATCGACTCGTCGAAAAAGTCGCGCACCGAACAGGTCCAAACCACAACTTTCTTGCGGCTTAGCGCGGCGGGCTTTTGCGCGAGCGCTTCCCGAACCGCTGTCGCTGCGCCGCCGTTGATGGCAATCACTTGAACGCCGGTGCCAAGTCGCAGCATCAGTTGCTCGCCCAGGCCGGCCCCTTCGCCCCATTCGAGCTCTTTCCGATGATAGATGTTGGCGAAGCTGTCGCCCAGCAGGAGCACGGGCGCCGAATCGTCACCTTCCGCCAGCTTGTCGCCGTCGAGAACTTGAACGATTTCGACAGTCTGCGGAGTGAACAGCCCGCTCCCGGATCGGACTTCCAACATGCGCAGCAGGTCACCGAAGTTGGTCACGCTTTGTGAACGGGTCGTGAGGACGAGTTGCGCCGGACCTGGCAAGTGAGGTTCCACGTGCGCGGCCAACCGATCCGCGACGACCGACAAGCCATGCGGCGTCCAATGCGTGTCCAGCTTCAAAAAAAGCTTCCCGTCCGACTGCGCTTTCGCTTGCCACAGATCATCGGTCACATCAAGCACATCGACGCCGCCATCCGCGAGCCTGGCTTTTAACGCGGTGCGGTCGCGGTTCCAAGCCGGGCCTGCCGACATGGGATAGCCTGGCCAAACCTCTTGTGGATAAATGGACGGCTTCACTGGAATCGGCACGAATACAAGATGGATGCCGCGAGAACGAAGCTGTCGATCAAAGTCAACAATGACGTCGATTGGATTAGAACGTGATTCGCGCTTCGCCGCGTCCTGTGCGCCTCGTTGTCGGACAACCCGTCGCCGGAGAAATCCTGGCCCGGCGGCCATCTCAACTTCCGTGCGGAAGAACAGAAAACCGTCGCGGCCCACCACGATCTTGTCGTTGCCCTGGCCGAGCCAGCGCAACAGCCATGTTTGGTAAAACCGCCGGGCGTTCGCCGCCAGCTCCGACTCGCTCGCCAGAGTTTCCTCGAAGTGCTTGAGCGACGCATGAGTCGGCACTTCCTGGAAGAGCGCCAGGAATCGCCAGCGGCCCGTCCGTTTCAATTCCACGCACAATTGATGAATCGGAGGGATGGCGATGAGGACCGCAAAGATAACGGTCAGACAGAGCGCCGTCTTTCGTCCGATCATGGCGGAGTGCCGAACAACCGATAATTCGCACGATTTCGTATCGCCCGATTCGCTCATGGGTTAGTCTCTGATCCAAAAACAAACACCAACATCTTGTCGTTCACAACGTGCCAAAATCTGAAATCCGATTGAACCTATTTCCCTCGTTAGGGCGAGACTACGTCGAGCCCTGGAATCCCTTCGGCGCGATAAATATCCGGGCTCGACGAGTGTCGCCCTACCTTTTGATTCATGAGTAGACTCCACCCGTTTTCGCGCGAGCAGAGGAGCCATGAACTCGGTAGGGCGGCGCTGCCGCGCCGCCTTGGTGATACGAAGTGGGCTGCGCGGCAGCGCAGCCCT
>JBDTOW010000214.1:0-6723 GCA_039933075.1 Verrucomicrobiota bacterium
CACCCGGATGCCTTCATCTTCTTTGCTGAAGAAGACTTCACCCCGCGCTTTGTTTCCTTCCGTGGGATTCAACCTGGCAATAGCGCCTGCTCTCCCCCGGACGGACGAGTCCGCCGAATAGCCTGACGAGCGAGTTGATGCTTTGTCCGAGCAGCAGCCCGCGACCCCGATGGCGACGGCCACGCATAGACCCGCTAACCGGGTTTCATTGGATGATTTCATTTTCTTTCTCTCGTTGATTCTGAGTTGAGTGAAAGGAAATGCTTTTTGACTCGCCGCGCGCGAGGCCGGCTCCAGAGGGCCATTTCGCTGAACGATTTCACAATCGAATGTGTTTTCATCAAGTGAGAGAAAATTATGTGTACCCGAGCCACGCCCGGGCAGCTTCGGTTTGTTCGTGATCGAAGTAGCGGATGTCAGCGATGGTGAAAGGCTGGCAGAACGCCGCCATCCACTTCTGCCATTTCTGCTCGCCCACCATCGCCAGGCGTTCGATGTCCTTGAAATGTTTCAAGTCGAACTTGATGTCGTCCCACAGCGCCTTGATATCCCAACCGTGGAACTGGCTCATCTCGAACAGCACGCGGATTTTGCCGTGCCGCCCGATCAGGCGCTCGAACTGCGGCACAAACTTCTGATAATCCTCGTCGGTCAGTTTTTCGCTCACATGCACTTCGAGAAATTTGCCGTCGTTTTTCTCAATCAATGTGACTGCCATATCATTCTCCTTCCATGCTGACTGCGTTGTGGATTTGTCCGGGCGCGAGCGGCGTTCCTCCCGACCGACCGCGCCCAAGTCAAATCACGGGTTTAGCTGAACCATTTCAGACTCTTTGTCCCACACTCGGAGGCCTTATTGCAAAAGGATTCCGAATTCCGGTGTGAAGGCTTTCTGGCCACCTCATCAATATCCTTCGCGCATTCCGCGATCTCGGTCCTGTGACGGAAGCGGATCATCTCCTTGCCGGGGCCGCTCGCCTGGTGTTTCGCGATGCCGCCAGGAGCAACGGAGCGTTCCGCGGTACGGGCGGCGACACGATTTTAACCGAGTTTTGCCCGCCGAACGGGTTGGGCACACTTTCCCGGGCATTGGGGTCGGCCAGCCACTGGCCATCCACGACCAGCCGGTATTCGTAGGACCCCGGCGTCAACATCAGGTCCTTCGCCCACTTGCCACCGCCTTGCGGAATCAATTCCGTGCCCTCGGGACGCCAATCATTGAAAGAGCCGGCGAGGCAGACTTTTCGCGCGACGTCATTAATGTATTCAAAATGCACCGGCTGCGGCGAAAGCTCGACGATCTGTGTTTTGTTTGCGTTGTTTCCAGTGTCGGGACCGCGTGTCAGGTTCGTTTGTTTTGCACTCATAATGCCTCATCTTGGATGGCGTTTATTCCGGCGTCAGAACCACGCGCCTTTCTTGACGACCAACTTGTTGATAACGGTGGCGGCTCCGCTTTTGACGGCGTCGCGGTAAGCTTCCTCGTAGCCCACCCAACTGCCCACCGTGCCGCTCAGAATGGCCACTCCGCCGTCCACCTTCACCACGATGTCATTGCGATGCACAAACGGGCTCCAGAAAAATGCTTTCTCAATGTCCTTCTTGATTTGTTCATCGCTCTTCAGTGGCGCCGGGCCAAGCGCCGCAACCCCGAAGTACGAGTACGGCCAGTCATAATTCCAGATCACAAAATCAGATTCCGTCTTGAGATGATTCCGAACCGCTTTCACGCCTTTGACCCGGGAAGCCACATCCTGCGCTTCCACCTTTTCAAATCCGCTTTCCACCGTTCCGGACAAGTAGGCTACATGGCCAACCACCGCGGCTTCGATTTGAGCGCCGCCCAGGAGCGGATCCCAGGCCAGCGCCGCTCTTAGGGCCTTTTCGGTGTCGGTGTCGGCCGGCAGATTGGCAAACGGATCCACCACGAGATGGTTATCCACGAACACAACGCCCAAAGTGTTCCTGGCGTCCTGCCCCGCGGCCGTTACGGCCTTCAAATGGGTTACTTTGCCGGAAAGGATCACCGCCCCGTCCTCCACCATGACATTGGGAGAAGAGCCGGTCAGGCGCGGGTCGTAGCGGAAGGAGGCCACCACGGCCTGTTTGATTTGGTCGTCGGAATTGAAGTCCGTTTGGACTTGGCGGGCGGTCTTTTTCGACACCGCGGGATCCACCCGCAAGCCGCTGTTGTCCACCGTCACCACGCCATTTACCCAGGCGTCATCGAAAGCACGCGACTTCTCCAGCGTGCTGCCCACATCGCCGGTAAGCGCCACTTTCCCCTGATTCACTTTGACGCTGATGGGATCGCCGGCGAGCCACACATCCCATTGCAACCGGGCGTTGACGTCAGCCGTCATTTCCGGGTCGGTGCGCTTGGCCGCGTAATTAATGACGAGATCGTTACGAACCTCCTTGAGTCCCTTGACGCCTTTGGCGATCCGCGCCGCGAGTTGGGACTCCGTCCACGAACCAACCGAACCGGTCAGCGTGGCCGTCAAGTCGTTCACCGAGACCCCAACCTGGTAGGATTCCGTGGCCGGATCATGAAGCAGCGCCGTCAAGATGTCCTTCCGGATGTCCTGATCAGGGCGGGAAACTGGCTTGACGGCAATCCGGTCAATCACGCCGCGCACGCCCCGAATGCTCTCGGCAATTTTAACCGACCGCTCCTTGGCCAGCAGATTATCCACGGCGCCCGAGAGCGTCACGATGCCCTCGCTGGTGTTGACCTCAATCGAAGCCGGCGACACGCCTTTATTGAACAGCAAATCCGATTCGACGGCAGTGGTGATGCCACCGTCGGTAATGGCGGGCTTTGTTTGTCCCCCGTGACAGGTGAAGGCCGGAGCGGCCAGCAATGTTGCAGCCGCGCAAAGCAGCGCCGCAGTGTTTCTGGTTACCAATGCATTCATAATAATTTTTCCTGTGTGTTTTCGAGTCGCCGGTTCGCGGCAACTCGTTTGTTTGCTTCTTTGTTTTTTCTTTCGGGAGAGGAGCCGGTTGAGGCTCCGGTCGTCCGGTTGTAGTTGGACCTCCCGGATTCTTTGCGTTGCTCTGGTTTGTCGTCAAAATCTGACGTCTCCAGGCGGAGCACCCTTCGCACGGCGGTGATCAATTCCTGGCTTTCCAAGGGCTTCTCCAGAAACGCCACCGCGCCTTGCTCACGACATGCCGCCCTTACTTCCGGGTTTGCGAAAGCAGTCAGCACGATCACCGGCAACGCGGGAAAAATTTCGTGGATCGCATAGATGACGGTCATCCCGTTCACGAAGGGCATGCGCAGATCCGTGATGACAAGGTCAAACTGCTTTTTGCGGCTGGTCAGGATTTCCACAGCATCACCCGCCCAGTTGGCGCAGGTGACGGTCGCTCCTTTGCTCCTCAACACCTTGTCGAGCGCGCGCAACATGCCCGGGTCGTCATCAATCACCAGGATGGATTTGTCGTTGAGATTCTTCATCGTCTGTCTTGGTTTATTGCAATCTCGATGCCAGGAAAGAGGTTCCCGGGGAATGCTTGATTCCGAAGCTCTTCGAAAGGGGGTGAAAACTTCTCGGCGTCCGATGGCCGGCAGCTATGCCAGCGCGGCAGTGTGGTCACTGCCAATCTGGCCGGCCCAGGTCACTCGCCCGGGTTCGCGAAATGCCGGTACATTGTGCGCGGCGGGATGCCGAGCATCCGCGCGGCTTTGAGTTTGTTCCCACCGCATTGCTCGATCGTGGCTTGCACGAGCCGCCTGGTGGCCTCGTCCACGGTCGTGCCGATGGAGATGGAAACGCACTGTCCGGCCGGGCTCGCCGTGTCGGTCGGCGCCTTTCCGCCCGGAGCGGGAGAAAAGGACACGCGCTCCACCGTGTCGCCGACGGTCAGCGCCACGGCGCGTTCGATGGCATGTTCGAGTTCGCGCACGTTGCCCGGCCATGAATGCGCCCGCAACTGTTCCTTTGCTGAAGCTGAAATCACCCGCACTTCCTTGCGCATCCTTGCGCTGAAACGTTCGAGGAAATGCGCCGCCAGCAACGGAATGTCCTGGCGGCGTTCGCGCAAAGGCGGCAGCGCGATCGGCACGGTGTTGATCCGATAATACAAGTCGTGACGAAATCTTTTCTCCTCGATGGCTTTCGGAAGGTCAGCATGCGTGGCGCACAACAGGCGAAAGTCCACCTGGAGGTCGCGCGTGCCGCCGAGCCGTTGAAATCGCCCATCCTGTAACACGCGCAGCAGCTTGGCCTGCAGAGGCGGGATCATCTCGGCGATTTCATCGAGCAACACCGTGCCGCCGTTAGCGAGTTCGAGTTTGCCGGGCTTGCTTGTCGTCGCGCCGGTGAACGCGCCGCGCTCATGGCCGAACAGTTCGCTTTCGAGCAACGTCTCGGGAATCGCCGCGCAACTGAGCTTCACAAATGGTTTGTCATGCCGATCGCTTAATTCATGCAGGGCGTCGGCGACGAGTTCCTTGCCCGTGCCGCTCTCACCCTGGATAAGGACATGAACGTCCGTCGCGGCCACCCGGCGGATGAGTTGTTTGACCGACTGCATTATCGGGTTGTCGCCGATGAGCGTCTCGACGCCGCGCCGTTGCCGAAGCTGACGGCGTAACTGTTCGTTCTCGCTGGCCAGCCGTTGCTTTTCGAGCGCCTTCGCCGCTGCCTTGAGGAGGGCGGTGGCATCGAGCGGCTTTTGAATAAAATCGTATGCGCCGAGTTTCATCGCCTCGACCGCCTTCTCCACGCTGCCGTGGCCGGTGATCATGAGTACTTCGACTTCGGGCCGCAGCTCGCGCGCTTGTTTCAGCACCTCAATCCCGTCGAGATCCGGCAGGCGCAGGTCGCTAATGACCAGCGCGACCCCGTGCTGGTTCAACAATTCCAGCGCCTCCCGGCCGGAGGCGACGCTGACGACACGGTAACCTTCGCCGGCGAGCACTTTGGCGGCGGCCGTGCGCAAGCGCTCGTCATCGTCCACCAAAAGAATGTTGGGCGTCGTTGCCATGTCAGTGCTTTAGGTGAGTGGCAAACAGAGAGTAAACGTGCTTCCTTTGCCAAGCACGCTTTCACATTCCACGTGGCCGCCGTGTTCGGTGACGATCTGCTGGACGAGGGCGAGGCCAAGGCCCGTGCCGTCAGGTTTGGTGGTGAAGAAGGGGAAAAAGACTTGCCGGAGTTGCTCCGCGGTCATGCCTTTGCCCGTGTCCGACACCCGGAGATGCGCTTCTCCTCCTTCCTGCCGGGTAGTGAGAATCAGCTCGCCGCCGCTGGGCATCGCTTCCAGGCTATTGCGAATCAGGTTCAGGGCCGCCTGCCAGAGTTGTTCGGCGTCGGCGTTGAGGGTTTTCAACGCCGGGTCGAAGCTGGTGCTGAGTTTCACCCCGGCTTGCGCGAACTCGCTTTGCATGAACACAAGTCTTTGGTCGAGCCATTCATTCAAGTCAACTGGCCGCCGCTTCGGCTTGGGCAGACGCGCGAATTGCAGGTAGTCTTCCAGCACCCGCTGGATGCGGTGAACTTCCCCGCGCATTTCATTCACCAGCAAGCGGCCTTCCTCCGGCGCGTGAACGCTGGTTTCAGCCAGCTTCGCGATTTCCGTCTGGATCAGATCGAGATTCAGCGCGATTGAGCCGAGTGGATTACGGACTTCGTGCGCCACTTCAGCAGCCATTGTTCCCACCACGGCGAGCCGCTCCCCCTGGATTTTGGCGATTTCGAGACGTTTGCGCTCGGCGATTTCCGCGCGTAACGCCGCCGTGCGCTGGGCCACCGTCTCCTCCAGGCTCAAATGGGCGTCGTGAAAAGCCGTCAGCAACCAAACCACGATCACGAACAAGATCAGCAACATGAGCGCGTTCCAATAGGGTGTCGCGGGATAAGGATAGCTGTAGTGCTCCATTACTTCCGCCACCAGCCAGGCAGTCGCGCTGGCCGCCGCAAGAAACAGTCCCGCCTTTCGCCCTGCGGTCCAGGAAGTCCAACAAATCGGAATGAGGTAGAATGCCGAGATGGCGACCTCGCGCCCGGTAACAAAATCCACCACGCCCAGGCCGGCCACCGCCGCCAGCGCCAGGGCTATGACGATCGATTTCGGCCAGGCACGCTGCGTGGGTTGAGCCGCATCATTCATGGGAATGCGTAAACTTGGTGATTTGAAATTATTTCAGGCCGTGTGTGCCTCGTCAAATCGGCATGAAGTCGAAGATTGGCCTCCGATTGTCTGGCGACGGCACGGCACCCGCTCCGGCCCGGCTCCACTTCAAAGCCGGTTTCGGTGGTCGAGAACCGGATGACTTCTCTTCTGCAAAAGTCCTGCACCTTCATCAGATCTAATTCCAGGAGGATTCTCTCTTCAAGCTGGCCAGCAAGGCCGCCATCTTGCGGCGCGCATAAAACAAGCGGGACATGATCGTGCCGGTCGAACAACCCATGGCCTGGGAAATCTCTTTGTAATCCATCTGTTCAAATTCACGCAACACCAGCACGGTGCGCTGCTCGTGAGACAGTTGTCCCAGGGCATGGTCGATGCGCTGTCGCAGTTCGATGCGCTCGAGTCCCGCACTCGGGTTCACCGTTACTACGGGCATGCGGCGCTCCACGCCGCCCGATTCTTCGTTCATCGCTTCAATGGACTCCGCACGTTGTCGCTTCTCTTTGCGCAGGTGGTCCAGGCAGAGATTGATGACAATCCGTGTTAACCAGGTGCAAAAAATCGAATCTCCATGGAACT
>JBDTOW010000215.1:0-6718 GCA_039933075.1 Verrucomicrobiota bacterium
CATCAACAGCGGGATCAGTTACGATCGCATCGCCGCGGTGTCCCGCGAAGAAATTCGAAAAGTAGTCGTTCGTGATCCTCCGACGATCGCCGGTAAGGCAGTCAAACCTGATCGAATTGAAAAAGACGGCTCGTCCCTGGTCGTTTACCGGCCGCCGCAGATCCAGGCGCACGCACCAGCACAGAACGCCGTCGCTCTCCCGCGTGCGCAGCAGGAGTTGAGGAAGGTCGTTGGCGCTGTCGCCCAGCCGAATGTGCACACGGCAAACCTGGGACATACGGTTCCGAACAGCAGCCTGCCGTTCGCTTCGAGCAAACCTGTCTCGGTCACGAGCATCAGCGCTCGCGACGAGCAGGCTTTGGTGAAGACTAGGACGGAACTTCCTACCGCCGCGAGCATGGCTGGTAAATCGCAAGCAATACGTCCGGCACTGAATAATTCCAAAACCATCTCGGAATCGAGCAACCGTCCGCAACCTGGGGTGCCAGGCGAGTCGCCGCGAACTCTCGCGGGCCCGCAAATTGTGAAGCCAATCAACGAACGCGGAACTCGTTCGCATGGAATCCAATCGACTTTGGCTGCGCCAATCGATTCGCGACCGCAACCGGCGGGCACCGTCCCGGCTCAGCCGCATTATTCGTCGCAGCCACAAGCCACCCAGCAGCCCGTCAGTCAGCCGCAACAGCAACCCTACATTGTCGGGCGGCCATCTCGGCAGGAGATTCAGCGGCAAGCGCCGGCAGTTCGCAATTACGCGCAGCCGCAGTTTGTGCCGCAACAGGCGTACCGTCCGACCACTCCGCCTTACTCGCCGCCGGTCGTTAACCAGCCCGCGCAACGGTATTACAGCCCGCCTCCGTCCGCGCAACCGGCGTATCGGCCAGCTCCGGTGTACACTGCGCCGGCGCCGAGACCCGCACCGGTTCAGGCGCCGCGGCCGCAGCCTCAGGCCTCTCCTGCCCGGCAGGCTGGCGACAAGAAGTAATTTGGGGCATTGAGCGCCTGGGGGTGACCAAATGGGTTGCGCTCTGTTGGAAACCATGTCGGCGACGGTAGTCCGTTTTCTGTCTATGAGATGCACGATTGCTCCGTCGGGATATGCAGGCATTCTCCTGACGATTCTTTGTTTGGGCTTCGGCGAGCGCCCGGCAGCAGGACAAACGGTGGTTTTTTCGACCGGCTTTGAGGTGCCCGAAGGTTACGAGCCAGGTTTTACGCTAGTCGGACAGGACGGATGGGTTGACTTCGGCTCAGGCGGGAATGGCATTCTCACCAATTTTTTTGAAGGGGAAGGACAGCAGGCATTCATCGGATTTAATTCGCCGACGAATACGAACGACGTATTCAGTGTTTGGAAGCCGATCAATTTCGAGCCGTTGACGAACGATTTGCCGGTGGTGACATTCTCGGTGCTGATCCAAATCGATCCTTCCTCATCAACAAACCACGATGACTTTCGCTGGAGCGTGTATAACAGCGGGGGAATTAGATTCTTCAGTCTGGATTTCGACGGTGTCACCAAAACCGTGAACTACGGGTTGGATGATGGCATGGGCTTTTTCTCGACGCTAACCGCATTCGATAAATCCCAGCCCTACGAATTGGTCATTAACATGAATTTCAAGCGCAATCTCTGGAGCGCAACATTGAATGGGCTGCCGGCGGTGAATGCGAAACCGATAACCACGGTCGGCTCGGTTCTCAACCTGGGAGACGTCGATGCAGTCTGGGTAATTCGTAATCCCGACGCTCCCGGAAACAATTATATGTTCTTCGACAACTATCGCATCGTCGCTGCTCCGGTTTCTTCCATCCCGTCCACCTTGCAAATCGTATCCCGGCTTCCCAATGGCGCAACCATCCTCCAACTCTTTGGCGAACCAGGCCTCAACTATACAATCGACGCGAGCAGCGATCTGGTTTCGTGGACGGCGATGAAAGTGGTGAACGCTACCGATGGCGTTGCGGATTTCGTGGACAACACTGCTGCCAATTTCCCTTTGCGGTTTTACCGTGCGCGGCAAACACCGTGACCGCGCAATGAAAACACAAAGTTGTTCAAGTGACGAACAGGAAAATGAAAACGTGTCCTGCAATTGGAGGTAGGTCGCCTCGTCTGAAATGGGCGGTAATCCTGTCAATGCTCTGCGGAGCCCTGGCGGTGTGTGTTGCCGGTCCCCCCGGACGCTCATCGCTGACGCCATTGCGTGAAGTAATGATCGGCCTCAGCTACGTCGGGCTTTTTGATGACCTCGCGATTTTCAACCGAGCCCTTACTGACAAAGAGATCCAAATTCTCTTCCATTTGGAAAGCGGCGCGGGCGTCCTGGTCCATTGAGGGGCGCCAGGGCGATGGCTCGTCCCAACTGAAATCGCTGCCCGCGTTATTGTTTTACGGATTGTGCCTCGCAGACCTGCTGCCATTCCTCTAGTCGGCCAGTCAAACCGAGTTCTTCAAGATAGACGCCATCGACGACGAGAGTGGCGTCAAAATCCTTGCGTTGCGCGGCGTGCTCCAGGGCGTTGGCGACGTGGACGGCGGTGAGCGGACAGAACGTTTTGCTGAGCAACTGCGCCGGATGATGATGGAGCGCAGTCGCCTCGACAATGGGCAGAGGCAAGCCCCAGATCCCAAGCAGACAGGCGCCGACCTCGGCGTGCGTCGCGCCGAAGAGTTCGCGTTCCACTTGCCAGAGTTCCACCTTTTGCTGCCGGGCCAGCGCGACCACCTTGCTGAACTTGGCCGGCAGATTGGCCGCGAGGATCAGCTTGCCAATGTCATGTAGCATGCCCGCGGTAAACGCCTGATTTATCATTTCCGGATCCACGCTTTCGGCATCGGCGATCCGGTGGGCATAGTGCCCGGTGGCCAGCGAGTGACGCCAGAGCTGGTCAATCGAAAAGCCTGATGCTCTCACCTCGTCGAAGTAGGAGAATGTGTGTGCCAGCAGAATCAAGGATTTGGTTGTCTCGACGCCAAGATAAGCGACGGCCTCGCCGGCATGCGCCACTTGCAACTGCAAGCCGAACACCGCCGAGTTGACCAGTTGCAGCAGCTTCGCGCTCATGACCACATCCTCGGCGATCAATCCCCCGACCGTCTCCACGGACGAGAGTGGTGATTCGAGCGCCTTCACGACTTTGAAATAGAGATTCGGCGGGCTGGGCAGCTTTCGTATGCTGGACATCAGGCTTTGCACGGCATCGCTCGGCAGCCAGGTCTCCAGCGCGAAGGCGCGCTCCAACGCGCATTTCACCGTTTGGGCATCCGTCGGCTTCAACAAAAACTGATGCGCCGTCCCTACGCACGTCATCGTCGCCTGGCTGGCGGAAAGTTCGGACAGGATAAATCGCAGTGTTTTGGGATATAGCCTCATTACTTCATCGAGCAGTTGCGCCCCATTCAAGCCGGGCAGGTCCACTTCGGCGATAATGGCATCATAAGGCGCGATGGCCATGGCCGAAAGCGCCTCCGTCCGGCTCTGCACCAGGGTCGCCTGCCACTCACTGGCGGGACCATTGAAATGCTTTTGCAAATCCTGATGGAGCTCCCGGTCGCCACCCGCGAAAAGAAGAATTGTTTTTTTCATGAGCTTTTGCTTTGGTCAAACTGCGAAAGCGATTCTGAGAGACAAACTCTGCAATAAATTCTGTCACCCGAGATGTGCCTCGCCGTCGTGCGATGATTCATTTTCTCACAAGACAAAGACAGACGCCGCGCTTGAGAGGTTTCTGGGGGATTCAACGAGAGTTCGGAGTCCAGGACCGTTACAAATTCAACTGAGAAGCCCGTTTCCTTTAGCGGGAACCGGCAGGCCAAGTTTTCGATTCCGCGCAGGGCAGGGGATGCCATCAAGTGTCACGAGGTTGACTTGGGTTTGATTCAATCACTACCATTTCCATCGGCTCAAATCAGATCGTCCTTTAGAATCGGTTCATCCTTGGATGCGGGGCGACTTGCCGGCTCGAAACCGAAGTGCTATCAATGCATATCAAGCGAGTCGGCCGAATGAAGGTTATCGCTTCGCGCGCGACGGGCCGGGCCTCAGGGCGATTGACAGAGTCACTTGCGTTGTAGGAGACGACGTGAGGAGTCTCACATTTCAAACGCAGATCAGAGACTGCCACACGTCGGCTCCTACAATGGTCGGTGGATCACAAAACGACTTTCTCTATGGCCTTGTGACGGCCCCGGCGATGCTTTGAATGTTGCACTGACGGCGGGGATTAGTAGAATGAATCGAATTCTATGAAAACAACCCGTTTATCAGTCCATGATCCGTCTCATTCGCGGCGGGGTTATCGGGGTGCGTTCACTCTGATCGAGTTGCTGGTGGTTATTGCCATCATCGCGATCCTTGCCAGCATGTTGCTTCCGGCACTGGCCAAAGCCAAAACCAAGGCCCAAGGCATCTACTGCCTCAATAATCTGAAGACGATGCAATTGGCCTGGTTGATGTATTCCCACGACTTCAATGACTTTATTCCTGGCAACCTGTGGTCGGTCAAGGGTGACTCCAATTGGGTTTCCGGTTGGCTCGATTTCACGGACAATAACCCGGACAACACGAATATCGCCTTAATCATGGAACCGAAATATGCGCAACTCGGAGTCTATACCAAGACACCGGCGGCGTACAAATGTCCGGCGGATCGAATCATGGTCAAGAACGGCGGCGTGTTGCGCCCACGCGTCCGCAGCATCTCCATGAGCGGTTGGATGGGACCCAACGCTCCCGCCTGGAACCCCGAATACATCGTCTTTTCCAAGACTACGCAGATCGTCAAGCCGCCTCCCTCTCAAGCGCTCGTCTACCTGGATGAACGCGAGGACAGCATCGACGACGGTTACTACGCGGTTAATATGAACCGCAGCGCTTGGGAATTGGTGAATTTTCCCGGAAGTTTTCACAACCGGGCGGGCGGACTGACTTTTGCGGACGGCCATGCCGAGATTCATAAATGGCTCGATCCCCGCACGACTCCACCGTTGAAGAAGGGCCAGAAGCGGGAATTCACTCCCATGAGGGACAATCGTGACCTCACCTGGCTCCAGGAACACGCGACGAGTTTGAAGAAGGAACAGTGAGTCCGAGCAGCCTGCGAAAAGGCGCGCTCGAGATACGGCAAAGTCGAAACGAACCGGTGATGGTTCGGGCGTTTTGGTTCCGAGTCTCGCGTCCCGGGCCCGCGATCCGAGACGTGAGACGCGAGGCCCGGGACGGTCAGCCAGGGTGTCAAGCCACCGTTCAGTCCAAACACACACCCCGCGCCCATCCTTGGACTGCGGCGGCACGACGGCACGCCGCCGCTTTCCTGCACGCCCCGCCGACGATGGAAGCTTTCGAAACGGACTAATATCCTCGCTTTTTCCACCGTGCAGCCAAAGCGGGAACATGTTCCCGCAGTCCAAGGTAATGTCACGGCCAAAGCAAAAACTGCTGCGAAACCATTCGAAATCTGAGGAGTCCTGGTATGGGCAATAACTTCCCTGAGCACTTCGCAAAACTTTTTCTTTCCGGCTTCGGTTTGGCAACCTACGATTTGCTCAAGCATGAAACTTACCTCGACGACCCGCGGTCCATTTCATCATTCCGCGATGCTGTTCTCCGGCTTCGCGCTGAGCTGGATCGCGTCGCTGGCGTGCTCGTTGACGCTCATAGCCGCCGACCCATTCGCTGAGAATGTGCGCACTACTGATCCTCTGACGCCCGAACAACAGCAGAAAACATTTCATCTGCCACCGGGTTTTGAAATCCAGCTCGTCGCCGCCGAGCCCGACATTAACAAGCCGATGAATATGGCGTTCGATGCGAAGGGACGTCTGTGGGTGACGACCTCCCGTGAATATCCGTTCCCGGCGCCGCTGGATAAACCCGGCCGCGATCGAGTCATGATCTTCGAAGACTTCGGCCCCGATGGCCGCGCGCGCAAGGTTACGCAGTTCGCCGGCGGGCTGAACATTCCGATTGGCATCTATCCTTATGGCGACGGTGCGATAGTCTGGAGTATTCCGAACATCTGGTTTCTCCACGACACAGACGGCGACGGCAAGGCGGATCAAAAGGAAGTTCTCTTCGGTCCATTCGATCACACGCGCGACACGCACGGAAACCAAGCCAGCTTCCGTCGTGGTTTTGACGGCTGGCTCTACGCCACGCATGGCTACAACAACGACTCGCACGTGAAAGGCCGTGACGGCCATGAAGTGCACATGCAATCGGGTAACACCTACCGGATGCGTCTCGACGGCTCGCGCATCGAACAACACACCTGGGGACAGGTGAACCCGTTCGGTCTGGCTTGGGATCCGTTCGGCAATCTCTACTCGAGCGACTGCCACAGCGCGCCGACTTATCAGCTCCTGACGGGAGGGTACTATCCCAGCTTCGGCAAACCGCATGACGGTCTTGGTTTCGCGCCGGTGTTGATGGAGCACAGCCACGGCTCGACGGCCATCGACGGCATGCTTTACTACGCTGACGATCTCTGGCCCGACGAGTTCCGTGACAACACTTTTATCGGGAACGTCATGACCAGTCGCGTCAACCGCGACCGCCTCACGTTCAACGGCTCGTCTCCCACAGCGAATGAACTCCCGGATTTCGTCACGACGGATGATCCGTGGTTCCGCCCCGTCGATAACCTGCTCGGACCCGACGGCGCGCTTTACATCGCGGACTTTTACAATCGCATTATCGGCCACTACGAAGTTCCG
>JBDTOW010000216.1:0-6716 GCA_039933075.1 Verrucomicrobiota bacterium
CGCTCATCATGCCCGTGAATCACGAGTTGGACAGCGTCGACCAAGTGCAACGACTGGCTGACCAACTTGGCAAGACCAGCAGCTACGTCGTGGTGCGCAATGCCGCACACAGCGACAGTTTTGCATTGTTCGAGTCCGCCGAAGTGCGCCCCCAACTCAAAGGCGAACTCGGTGGGCGAGAAATCTCAATGCCCCGGTTGCAGGACTGGCTGGTCGAAGCGCTCAACCGAGAGAACTTGACCATTACGGCAGCCGTCAAGCATCCCGCTTTCAGCCTTCTCGACCGGCAAAGACTTCTGACATGGCAGCGGAAGCTTTATGGCCAGATTGAATCTGCCGCCGACCTTCTACTACCCGCAAAATAATGCCGACCCCGAACACAGATCAGCGAGACTTCGATCAGGAATTCGAGCAGGGGGTGGCCGAATGGCGCGAGCGTCATCGGCTGCGCGAAGACGACGCTGTCCTCCTGATGGTCGAATTATTCCGAATCCATCAACGACATTGGGACGAAATCCGCCGGCGTGAAATGCCGTCCTTTGAGCAGTTTCGTTCGGACATCACAAAGCTCGTCGAGAGCGCCAGGAGCTTTCAAGACAAAGCGTCAGCCCTGACCGAGGTGCTCCGAGCCCAACCCCCGACTCACCGGATGATAAGGGTGACTCGCACCGCCGCGATCTTCGCCGCACTGGCAAGCCTCTTTGCCGGTTATCTTTTGGGGAGGGCGTGGCCATGAAACTCGGCTTCATCCCGTTCAGCCCGATCACTGTCCCGCCAGACCTCGTATTCGCGCTCAAACATTCACGGGCATTGCTGCTCGTGAGTGGAGTTGTGCTCGTGCTCACCGCTGTTTGGCTCCTGTTCGTCCACAGAAACGGTTATGCGGCCCGGCTTGGCGGGCTCACCTGGAAGCGCCATCAGTTTTGTCGTGGCTGGCTCATCACCGGCGACACCGGCTCTGGCAAGACCAGTTCCGGCATCAATCAACTCGCTCATCAAGTCTTCCAGCATGAGCCGACCTGGGGCGGACTGTGCATTGACGAAAAAGGGGTCTATTGGGAAACCCTCTCAGCGATGGCGAAGCACTACGGCCGCGAACACGATTTGATTCACCTGCAAATCCGACCCAACGATACCGACGCTCAGTGGGTACCGCCCCATCGTTTCAACCTAACTGGTGACCGCAGCATCCCATTCACGACCTACGCAAAGTTCGTCGTGGACACCGCAACCAGTCTGGGCCAGGGCGGAGACAAGGGGTTTTTCAGGAGTCAGGCGCAAACGCACATTGCCAATGCGCTCGAAATGCTTTTCGAGTTGAGACGCCCCGTCACCTTGTCGGGCGTCTTCGAGTTGCTTTCCAACCCTGGACTCTTGGCGGATGAAATGGCGAACCTCAGTATTCTGATGGACACCCCACGCCGTGTGGCCGTCGTTGCGCATTTCGCCAATCGTTTTTTCACCCAACCCGAGGAACAACTTGGCGGCGTCCGTGAAACCATCGGCAACTACCTGCAATACTTCGTAACACCGGAGGTTGCCGAAGTGTTTTGCGCTGACTATAGCTCCTTTGACTTCCCGGCAATTGACCAAGGGAAAATTATCCTTACGACCATGGCGCAGAAATTTCAAACCGAGCGCCGCTACGTCAACACCTTCCTTAAACTCCTTTACTACAATCACGCCTTGCGTCGCTTCGACAAGACCAAGGCCCAGCGCGGCGCAGACAATTTGCTCATTCTTTGGGCCGACGAAGCCCAACGCTTCATGACCGCCAGCGAAGACGGCACAAGTGACTATAACTGCGTGGATGTGATCCGCGAAGCGGGCGCTACTATCGTCGCTGCCGCGCAGTCCACGACTTCACTCATCCCTCCATTAGGAAAGGACAAGTCGAGAGTGCTCACACTCAATCTGCGCAACCGGATGATCTTTCGATCAGCCGACGAGGCTGACGCCCTTCAAGCCGCTGACTTCCTTGGCAAGAAACGAATCGTCAATCGCTCCTGGGGCTACACCGCTGGCAAAAACTCCGTCACTTATGCGGAAGCCGAGGAGCACAAAATCAAGCCGCACCAGCTCCGCATTCTGCGCGACCACGAGTGCGTGCTCGTTCATTGCGAGACTCGTTTTAAGAAAACTGTTCTGCCGCCACTTGAGCCAAACGGAAAAGTTTCATCCTGGTTTGCTCGAAGCTGGTTGTGACTGTGTGAATGAGCAAAGATCACTGTTGCCAACGCGTGTTCCTTGGGGAGGATTTCCTGAAGTGATCATCCATTCCTCCATCCTAAAGCTGAAAAGCACTCTTGCCTACTCCGCCGCGAAGAGGGGAAATGATCGAGCCGCCTCGCGGATCGCGCTTGCGCTGATAAAGGAGCAAAACATTGCACTCTCCGTTGATTTCGTTGTTCCCGTCATCCAGGTGGATGATGGTCAATACAACGCACTTCCGGTGGCATTCGCTGCGGTGTTGGCCCGCCATTTGGGAGCCAAACTATGGCTGGATGTTTGCCAAATCAATAAGGTAAACCACACGGTATCCCGCGCGCTGGATAGACTAAGAAACCAGCCTGTCTTCGGTGGAACTGCTCCGAATGGGAGATGCCTGATCTGCGATGATGTAGTGACGTATGGTGCAACTTTGGCGAATCTTCGCGGCTTTCTGGTCTCCGCGGGCGCGGAAGTCGCAGCCGCAACCGCCCTTGGAGCGGCCTACGGCTCGACAAAGCTTGCCCCTGAATCTAGTTTAATTGACAACCTGAGAGTGCGTTATGACCGAGAACTCGAAAAGCAGACAGCAAGACTTGGATTCGGATGCGATTGCCTCACGGCCCGAGAAGCCTATTTTCTCGACGGGTTGCGGACCACTGAGCGATTCCGAAATTGCTTCGCTCAAGAAGTTGGCCAAGCAAACCGCTCGCGAGGCGTCAGATGCCGGATCTGACGAATCGAGGTAGGACAGAACAAATAACACTGGACACTCCAGTTCGACGGTTCTTTCTGATCTTGGAGACAAGACTGATCGGTCAGACTCCAACGTTCGCATCCAAGGTTCACGACGCGATCAGCGATCTGGGCGGATTCAGCGGCTCCGATGACGAGCCCCCGAAGCAACTGGCTTCTGAAATTTGCAAAACACGTCTCCGATGAAACCGACTATTGCCAAACGCCGCGGCGCCAAGCCTGACCTGACCGGCCTCTCCCGCGTCCTGCCGGAGATTCAGACTCTCATCGAAGCATCCCGGCAGCACGTCGTGTCGACGGCGAATCTGACGCTCGTGTGGCTCTACTGGAACGTTGGGCGGATCATCACGGAGGACATCCAACAGAACCAGAAACGGGCCGGTTACGGCGAGCAGCTTTTGCGTGGTTTGGCAGTGACGCTCGTCCGCCAATACGGCAGAGGCTACTCCCACAGCAACCTCAATGACATGCGGCGCTTCTTCGAGGAATTCAAAATTCTACAGCCAGCGGCTGTAAAATCCGGGCAAACCATTCTGCCGCCATTGGTGGCAGAATCTTCCCCCAGCAAGATTTGCCAGCCACCGGCACACGAATCCACATCGGAAAACATTTTACAGCCAGTGGCTGTAAAATCTTCTTCTCGCCTGATTCTGCCACCACTGGTGGCCAAATCCGGAGACCGCATCACCATCGACTTTTCCCAACACTTCCGGCTCGGCTGGACGCACTACCGCATCCTGCTGAGCGTCGAGGCGGGCCTCAAACGCGGTTTCTACTTCGAGCAAGCCGCGCAACAACGATGGTCAAAGCGCGAACTCCAGCGCCAGATTGACCGCGCCCTATTCGAGCGTGCCGCCCTCTCCCGCGACACCAAAGCCCTTGTGCGCCTTGAAAAGCAGCGCGGCCCCGTCGAGACAGTACGCTACGAGGACGCCTTCAAAGACCCTTACCTGCTCGATTTCCTCGGTCTCAAGGACGCATATTCAGAGAAAGACCTTGAAGCCGCCATCGTCGCCAACCTCCAGCAATTCCTGACCGAGCTGGGCAGCGACTTCTGCTTCATCCGCCGCCAATATCCAATGCGGATTGATGACGACGACTATTTCCTCGACCTGCTCTTTTACCATCGCCGACTTTGCTGCCTCGCGGCCATCGACCTGAAAATTGGTCCATTCACCGCCGCCGACAAAGGTCAGATGGACTTGTATCTCTCCTGGCTCAAGAAGCACGAGTGGCGGCAGGAAAGCGAAAACGAACCGGTGGGCCTCATCCTCTGCACCTCAAAGAAGCGCCAGCACGTCGAACTGCTTCTCAGCCACGGTCCGCACAAGATGCAGGTGTCTGAATACCTGACTCAACTGCCGTCGAAGCGCGTTCTGGAAGACCGGCTCAGAATCTACAGCCGCTTACTCGAACAGGAAGAATGATGATGTCCAATCCATCGCCGACTTCCTCGCCCGGTACGACAGAGCGTACGACCGAGCCAGCAACACTTGAACGTGGACTCATTTTAAGACTCGCGTTTATGTCGAGGACACGCTGAAGGGAGATGTGTCAGCAGGGGTTTGTCTCTGCGACCTGACTGCTGCTTTTGGCAAACCTGAACGTCTGGGAATGCTCGCCGCGATCCGTCGCGCGAGCGTCCTGGCCCGCCGCGTCTCCATCTGCCCGCGGTCAACCGGCCGGCAAACTGAGGACGGCTTTCGGTTGGAGTCGCAACCAACTGGCGCGGGTCATGGACGCTTCCGATCGTGCCCTCGTGAATTGGGAGCAGGGCGACCCGATCAGCCCCGTTTACGCAGCGAAGCTGCGCGAGATTCAAAGCATTTACAACGAACTCAAGCAGTTGATGAAGCCCGAAGAGATCGGCTCGTGATTGCTGACCGAGATGGATGAATTTGAAGGACACACTCCGGCAGACCTAATCAGCAAAGGCGAGACTGGTCGCCTTTGGGCGTCGCTGTTTTACCTCCGCTCTGGAATGCCGGACTAAAGCTCCATCGCCAAACGCAGTCAACTACTCCGGGGGTAAAGAGCACCAAATTAAACCGCACAAGCTCCGCAATCTTCGCGACCACGAGTGCGTCCTTGTCCACTGTGAGCGGGGCTTTCGGCGCGCTACATTGCAGCCGTTGGAATGATGGAACTGTGTCCAGATGGTTTTCAAAGGGGAGGCGAATCGGATTCTGAGCTGCCCGATATTCACCGTTGCTCTCATCTGACTTTCAAAACCCGTCGCAGTTGCCTTGGATCAGAACCCGTTGGCATCCCCGCTTTCTCCATCACCCAATAATCCCTCGCTTCTCCTTTCATTCCCAATCGTTTCGCTTCGGTTAAGTATCTTCTAGCAGCAGCAGCCTGTGTCCTGCGCGCCGACTGATTGGCTAGCAGTTTTGCCCCTTGGCGAGGCACTTCGCGGCAGTGATGCAATCGCGTAATCGAGCGCCACTTCAGATCGCGTTTGTAGTCAAAGCTCCAATAACGCGGGATTACAATCATCGTCCCGTAAGGAGTAATGTTGACGCTCAACTTCTGGAGCAATGGCTTGTCCTGCTCCATTCCGTAAAGCGTCCACTTGTGGCAAAACGCGTCGAACACATTGTCAAAACGATCGTCCGTCGAGTGCCAGGCAAAATCCCAATCGTCCGGTCGGAAATTGCGCTCGGAAACCATTCTTCGGCGAATGACCCCGTTATTGCTTTGATGCTTCGAAATCTCGAAATGATTCTTGATCCACTGCCAATCTTCCAAGAATCCCGCGTCTTTCACGAGCCGCGCTTCTTTTGCATCAAATTTATGTTGGGCTTTGATAAGTGATTCGTAGGTCCCTCCTTTTACAAGGTGTTCATGTGCGCAAATCACATCGCACGTTTCTGCCTTGGGTGGATTTCCCAGCAGAGCGATCAACGCCCGAATTTCGGGGGTTGGCCGCTTTCCTTTCTCGGCGAGTTTTATCAGGTGTTCAACTAATCCGATTATGTCTATTGGCCACAACGAAAACGGCACAACCAACCAGGTGCTCAATCTTTGAAGGTCGGCATCACCGCGAATTGTTTTCGGCAGGCTGTGAAATCTTCTGATGAGTGTTGCGCCGGGGCGGACGCGGCGAAACGCGAGTTTGGACTGCCGCAGCAGGGTCTCGCTCAAGGCGCGATTCATAAGCGGAATTGTAAACGCAGTCCCAGCCGAAGTCACGACGCGGACAATCATTGTCGGCAATCATTGCCCTTATTTTCTTGCGCGATTCGTGGCTAACATTCCTTGGATTGAGAAGTTGGCGGCTCGCCAAGTGAGCCAGTGAGCAACTGACAAAACAAAGAAACCAAATTGAAAGGCAATTATGTCTGATCAACTGAGAACGCCAGTCTGAAGATGGGGTGAAACCGCCGGTTTGAAAATGCGGTTTCTTCTCCGGCCGTTTTCTTGGTTTTCTTAGCACTCTTCCTCGATATCTTTTCTTCCTTCTTCGAGTTGGTTCTTCTGAACCTGTCGGGCAAAACACGGTTGACCTCGTGTGGCAGAGGTGGGTGTTGGATGTTCTTCGGACCTGATGAAATGTCCTTGCTGTCAGCAGCTTTTTCAATGCGACCGTCGCAATCAACATCACCAAAAGTTCTGCTCCAAACCCGACTGCCGCAAAGCCAGCAAACGCCACAGTCAGCAGCGTTGGCTGGCCAAACCGGAGAACAAGGATCACTTCCGCGGATCGGAGAACAAGGAGCGCGTGCGGATCTGGCGCCAAGCCCACCCCG
>JBDTOW010000217.1:0-6715 GCA_039933075.1 Verrucomicrobiota bacterium
TGTCATTACCGATTGCAAAGATCGTTTCCGTACCTCCCGTCGGCGCCTGAACCGTTTGAATTGGAAACCAATTCGACAGATTGGTCGAGCCTTGGATGAGGTAAACACCGCTCACTCCTGCATTCAGACTCAGTCGAAACTGGCCGTTTTCAATTCTGGCCGCGCTTAGATGGAAGGGGACGTCCACGCTATAATTCAATCGAACGTTGCCGGATGCAGCGTTCACGCCATCCACCGCAATGAAATAAGTGGTCCCAACTGTCGCAGAAAATCGGACCAAACTCGTCTTTCCATCCACTCCACTGTTCTTGTCGCAGGCAACCAACTGCAAGCTTGCGAAATCGGTGCCCGGCCCGACGTACACGGCCAGCACAGTCTCGAAATCACTTCCGTCGGTGGTGATTGTCAAGGGGCCGTTGGCGGGGGCCTGGTAACTGAACCATTGCGAGGCCCCGCCGATCTCGCCGCAATGGAGCGGTTCTCCTTCCTCTTTACTGGAGCCCACGGTCGAAAAATTTTGAGTCCCGGTGAATCCGCGCGCCAATCCACCCGACGTACGGCGAATGCTCGCGCGAGGGTTCGCGGATTGCAGCGCGAGGGGTAAAACTTGTGCAGCGGCGAATGCGTCAGCAAACTTGTCGGTAGCAGCAATGCCCCTGAGATCCTCGGCGTCCGCGGTCTTTCCCAATTGCAGAATCGCTGTCGCGCTGTCGACGAAACGAGTGCCTCGGAAAACGCGCGCTCGATAGCTTCCCACATTCGCGGTTTGCACTTGACTGATCACATAGTTTGGCTCGGTCGCTCCGGGAACAACGGTGTCGTTGAAAAACCACTGGTAGGTCAGGCCAGGCCCCCTCGCGCCCACCGTAAAGCCAACGGTCGCGCCGGGGCCGACTGTCTGGCTTTGCGGTTGGGTGTTGATCTCCGGCAGAACCTCCCGTGTGAGTTCAAGATTCCAGCTTAGTATGATGATCCCTTCCCGGCCCGCGAACCCGTCGACGGCAATCTGATATTCGGTGCCCGCTATCGTGTTGAACTGCGCTCCGCTGGTGAGATAACCACCCTGATCCTCGTCACGAGTCACCGTTGTCAAGCTTCCCAAATCGCCACCGGTATATACGCCGAGTAAAGTGTCGAATGTGCTGCCCGCGGTGTTGAATACAGCAATGCCATCCGAAGGCGCCACCCAACTGATCCACATCGATTTGCCTCCCACCTTGCCAGCGTGTTTTGGCTCGCGCGGTTCCCTGGTGGCGCCGAGGTTAGGACTGCGGCCGGTGCCCGTGGGCGCCAAAATCTTTTTCCGATCGGCAAAATTGTCCGTCATTGGGAGGTCATCCACCTGGGCGATTATGGGCGCGGTGGCGCTGTTGACCGCGCCGTATCGATTGGCAACCGCACAACTATAGGTGCCCGCGTCGCCAGTTTGAACGTTCAGCAGGCCGAACGTCACGTTAGTAGCGCCGGGAATGTTTACACCATTCAGTCGCCATTGATAAATGAAGGGGCCATCTCCAAAGGTACTGACGCTCAAATTCAGAGAGGATCCCGTTCCTACGGATTGACTCCTCGGCTGGATATTAATTGTCGGCGGCGCCAGGACGTTCAGGATGGCGATCTGACTGCTGATGGATCCAGTGACGTTGCTCACTCCTACCGAGTAGTTCCCCGCATTGTTGACGGTCACCTCGCTCAGCACGAATTTGAATTCTCTCGCTCCCGGTATGTCGTTTCCATTCAAGCGCCATTGATAAGACAACGGCTCGCTGCCGGCCGCCTCCACGGTAAAAGTAGCGGTCTCGCCCGGCATGACCGACTGGCCGATCGGTTGCGTTATGATAACGGGCGGTGTGTTGACCGGTCTGACGGTTAAAAGAAAGGCGCTGGCCCCGACGCCCCCATTGCTATCCGTCACGTTTATCGTGAGCTTGGTGGTTCCGAATCGATTGGGGGCAGGTGCAATCAGTAACGTGCGATTAACCCCAGTTCCAACGAAACCGATGTTGGCGTTCGGCACTAGCGCCGTGTCAGCCGAAAAACTCGATGCCACGAGGTCAATTGCCGGTGTTTCAACGTCCGCAACGGTAAACGGGATGGACACCGCGATTGTGTTTTCGTCAATTGTCTGATCAAGGATTGTCGAAATCGCCGGCACGTCGTTCACGGGAAACACCGTTACACTGAAACTTCGGCTGAACGTTGTATCGATTGGGTTGCCATCATCGACTGTCACCGTAATGATCGCGATACCATTGGCGTTGAGCAGTGGTGCAATGCTCAAAGTGCCGCTGCTGTCGGGGCTCATATAGTTCACGACCGGGTCAGCGACGAGAGTCGGATTGCTCGACACCGCTGTAACTTTGAGGATCTGCCCTTGTTTGAAACCACCGGGGACTATGCCCGTCAGGCTGACCAATCGAACAGGCGCATCCTCATTGATCAACATGTCAGGCAATGGATCTAACGTCGGTGCGCGGCCGGGAGGCGTCACCGTCAGAAGAAAACTGACAGTGGCCCGATCGCCATTCTCATCTTTCACAGCTATCGTGATTGTCGTCGAGCCGACTTGATTGGGAGCCGGAATGACCGTGACTGTCCGACTGAAACCACTCCCATTGAAAAGAATGTTTCCATTCGGCACAAGGGTGGGATCGGACGAGCTGCCAGTAATCGACAATTGGTCTGCCGGTGTCTCCGGGTCATCCACGTGGAACGGAACTGCGCTGAGCACATTGTTCACACCAACCGTCTGATCGGGAATTGCCGAAACGTCCGGCGGGAGATTCGGTCCAAGAACCGTTACCACGAAACTCCGGCTGAACGTGGAATCGATTGCGCTGCCGTCGTCGACCGTGACGGTAATGGTTGCACGGCCATCAACCCTCCCCGCAGGCGCAAAGCTTAATGTGCCGATGCTGTCTGGGCTGACATAGTTCACCGTCGGGTCCGGAATAAGCGCCGGGTTGCTCGACACCGCCGTCACTTTGAGCGTCTGGCCCGCTTTGAACGCGCCCAGACCTATGCCTGTCAACCTGACTGGCTGTGCCGGCGCATCCTTGTTGATTTCCAGGTCGGGCAATGGAGCTAACGTAGGCTCACGCCGTGCGTGCAGTACGTTGAGGTGGAAGCTGGTCGTGGCCTGGCCACCCGATTCATCCGTCACGGAAATCGTGATTGTGGTGGCACCGGATTTCTCGGGACCCGGGGTAACGGTGACTGTCCGGCTGGCACCGGTGCCGCCAAAGACAATGTTGGCATTCAGGACTAAAGCCGCGTCGGATGAGCTGCCCGTTACCGACAATTTCTCCGCCGGTGATTCCGAGTCGCTTACCGCGAATGGAACCGCGGCGAGCACACTGCTGATTCCGATCGTCTGATCGGGAATGGCTGAAATCTGAGGCAGGACATTTCCCGGGGGCACAGTTCCGCTGAAATCTCGGCTAACAGTCGAGGGAGCCGCCCGGCTAGTGGCCGTGATGGTAACTTTGCCGTTGGCCCTGGCCATTGTCGCGAAGCTCGAAGCACCAACTGCCACAACAAGGATCAACACCAGTAACGCGCCAATGTTATCAGCGAATCGTAGGAAGAGAGACGGCTGGTGGAGAGCCTCCATTTCTTTTTGAAACGCATTGGGACCCTGAACCCGAAGCGGATTGGAGCGCGGAGCATTGCTCCGCCTAAGGACCCGCGCAGAGCAATGCTCTGCGCTCCGATGCGAATGTTCATGGAGAGGCCGCATGGCGGAAACCACAGTGAACCACCTTGTGTTAAGTCGCCCAGGTAATTGACCCAGCAATTAGCCGGCAGTGAGTTCGTATTAGTTGAAAATAATCCCGTCTTCGGGCACGCCAAAAAAAATGGTTTTGGCGGGCCTGCCCTGTGCGACTTTGTTACATATTTATCCTCAGGAACTCATTACTATCGGATACCAAAGCTAAGAATAACTGCTTGTTGCAAATTTTCAATCAGAATTGTCCGCCATGAATCAATCGGGATGCTTGACGCTTGGAAGTCCGTTCGTTAGGTTGCGCCACGAGTTAACGAAGGCTTTTTAATATGGAAAATTTCCTGGTCCCAATGGTTGTGGAGCAAACGGGGCGCGGTGAACGCGGGTATGACATTTACTCGCGTCTGCTCGTGGACCGGATAGTATTTTTAGGCACACCCGTGGATGACATGGTGGCCAACGTTATCATCGCGCAATTGCTTTTTTTGCAGATGACTGACCCCAAAAAGGACATCCATCTCTATATCAATTCGCCCGGGGGAAGTGTCACATCAGGTCTGGCTATCTATGACACCATGCAGTTTCTGACCTGCGACGTGAACACTTACTGCATCGGGCAGGCGGCGAGCATGGCCGCCGTCCTCCTGTGTGGCGGAACGAAAGGCAAGCGTTACGCGCTGCCCAACGCGAACATCATGATTCACCAGGTGCTCGGTGGCGCAGAAGGTCCGGCGAGCGATGTTGAGATTCGAGTAAAATATATGCTCAAACTCAAAAACCGCCTCAACTCGATTATCGCCAAACACACCGGGCGCGCCGTCGAACAGGTCGAGAAGGATTGTGACCGCGATAATTTCATGACTCCCGATGAAGCCAAGGCTTATGGGCTTGTCGACGAGGTGGTCAAGTCGCGCAAAGAGATTCCGGGGTTGGACAAACCGCCGGAAGGCAAGCCGGCGATCTAGTTGTCAAAACCAACGACCCATCATTATGAGGTGTCCTAAACCGCCAGACGCCCGCCAGATCTTCGCGATCCGAAACGTTTAATCTAAAAGAAATGGCCCGCCCCACCCACCTGACGCTTTGCAGTTTTTGCGGCAAATCTCATTCCGAGGTGAAGAAACTGATTCAAGGTCCGGGCGTCTACATCTGCGACTGTTGTATCATCGTTTGCAAGAATGTTCTCGACAAGGAACTCGGCGCACAAACCAAGCAGCCGACCCGGAAGTTAAACCTTTCGAAACCCGCCGAAATAAAGGCGCAGCTTGATTTGCATTGCATTGGCCAGGAGCAGGCGAAGAAGACGCTGGCGGTTGCGGTTCACAATCATTACAAGCGGATTCGCCAGGACGCCGACCATCAAGCGGACAAGGGGGCCGAGAACGCGTTGGCTCCCCAGGGATTTGACGAGGTCGAAATCGAAAAGAGCAATATTCTGCTGATCGGGCCGACCGGTTCCGGCAAGACTCTGCTGGCTCGCACTCTGGCAAAGATTTTGGACGTACCCTTTGCCATCGCCGACGCTACGACTCTCACCGAAGCGGGGTATGTGGGGGAGGATGTTGAAAATATCATCCTGCGTCTGCTCCAGAACGCTGACTATGACGTGAAGCGAGCCCAGATGGGAATCGTTTACATCGACGAAATCGACAAGATTGCCCGCAAGACGGAGAACGTCTCCATCACCCGCGACGTTTCCGGAGAAGGTGTGCAACAGGCGCTGCTTAAGATCCTGGAGGGAACGATTTGCAACGTACCGCCGCAAGGCGGACGCAAGCATCCCCAGCAGGAGTATATTCGCGTCGATACCACTGGCATTCTGTTTGTCTGCGGCGGCGCGTTTGTCGGATTGGAAAAGATCATTCAACGCCGCCTGGGAAACCGCGTCATGGGCTTTGGCGCGCGGGAACAAGGTTTGAAAGTGGCCTCGGTGGATAGCCAGGAGGTCAGGCAATTGGTCGAACCGGAGGATTTGCTGAGTTATGGGTTTATTCCTGAATTCATCGGACGCCTGCCCATGGTCACGGTCTTGGAAGAACTGGCGGAGGATCAGTTGGTTTCGATCTTGACGGAGACCAAAAACGCGCTGACCAAGCAGTACGCCAAGCTCGTGTCGATGGAAGGCGTGGAGTTGGAATTCTCCCCCGATGCGCTGCGCGAATTGGCCGCGCAGGCGCATAAGAAAGGAACCGGCGCGCGAGCTTTGAGGAGCTTGCTGGAAAAACTAATGTTGGATGTGATGTATGAGATTCCCGGCAGCCGCAATGTCCTCTCTGTTACCATCACCCGCGCCGTGGTCACCGGCGAAACCAAGCCGCTGATCCGCCGCAGGCAGGACCAGGCCGCAGCCTGATACGATTGCGATATGAGTCTCCGTTGGAGGGCAAGGCTCGTCACCTCAAGGCGTCGCATGTTATTTCGGAGTTGAATTTTTTTCTTTCCCCGCTTCCTCTTTTGCTTTTGCCTTGTTCGAGTCATGGCACCGCCATTTCAGCCAAAAAATTTTGTCGCCAGTCACATCTCTGCGATTCCGCGATCGGGCATACGCGAGTTCTTTGATGTTGTGCAAAATCAGTCCGATGTTATTTCCCTTGGCGTTGGCGAACCCGACTTTGTCACACCCTGGCATATTCGCGAGGCAGCGATTTATGCCCTGGAACGCGGCAAAACAAGCTACACGTCCAATCTGGGCTTGCTGAAACTCCGCGAAGCAATCAGCCATCATTTGGAGAAAAACTTCGGGGTCGCTTATGACGCAAAGAAACAAATCCTGATCACTGTCGGAGTCAGCGAAGCTCTGGACCTGGCGCTGCGCGCGGTGATTAATTCGGGGGACGAAATCCTCTATCACGAACCTTGCTATGTCAGTTACTCGCCGAGTATCACGATGAGTCATGGCGTGGCCGTCCCGGTTTCCTGCAAGGCGGAGAATGGCTTCGCAGTCACGGCAGAGGCGATCGGCCATGTCATCACCCCGCGAAGCAAAGT
>JBDTOW010000218.1:0-6715 GCA_039933075.1 Verrucomicrobiota bacterium
TTTGTAATAGCGTTGAATGTGTTTGCGGGAGCGGGCGATGGTCAGTTCGTCGAGAAGCTTGAAGAACGCGGAGCTGAGTTTTGCGAGCAGGTCTTTTGTTTTGCGTTCGCCGGTCTGCTTTCGTGCCCAAAGCGTGAACACTTTTTGCGCGGCGGCGAGCGTGTCCTTCAAGCTGCCGATGCCGATGGAATCCTTGAAAGCAGCGTCGTTGTTTTCGGTAAGGAAATAAATCTGGTTGCGAAGATCGCGCAGGTCGTTGTTGACCGGCGTCGCGGAAAGCAAGAGCACCTTCGTTTTGACCCCGCCCTTGATGATGTCGTCCATCAATCGCTGATAGCGGCTCTTGCGAATCAGGTTGCCGTCCTCGTCGCGCTTGCCGGGCGTATTGTTGCGGAAATTGTGCGATTCATCAATGACGACCAAATCAAAGTTGCCCCAATTAAACGTGGCGAGGTCCAAGTCGCCGGACTTGCCGGAGTCACGTCTCAAATCGGTGTGCGAGAGAACATCGAAGCGGAAGCGGTGAACGGATTGAGGGCGTCGTTGTGACGATAAACCGTCCAGTTCTCACGGAGCTTCTTCGCGAGTTGAAGTCCGTTGCCATCGAGAATGAACGCTTTCTTTTCCGTCTTGTCCGGGTCAAGGGATGAGATGAAACGCGGTTCGCCGAAAAGAAAATCGAGATGTTCGATATTGTCGAAATGACCTTTGAGGGCCTCGTAGGCGTAAATTGTGAAGTAAGCGGAAACGACGGAGAGCCGCGAGCCGGTTTGGATTTTCGCTGTCAGAAAATCCGCGACGAGACCGCGTCGGTGATTGTCCCTGATGCCCGAATTTGAAAGCGACGACGGCATGGTATTTTTGCCATTTAGTTTCTGACGCGAATGAGGCTACTCATTGTCTCGCGGCGCGACAATCGCGGACTTGTTGCACAAGAAGCCGGCGCTTTTCCAAGCACCGGGTTTCCGTTCTCGCAAACGAACTCTTAGGCCGGTGGCGGAATCGGGGTGTTAGCGGTGTCGGCTAAAAGCCACGCGCCCGGACTCAGCGTGCTGCCGGCATCTTGCCGGCAGGATCTTTCTGCTGACAAAAGGCTGGATATCACGCCAAGTTCGATGGTCGGATCGCTTCTTTAATCAGCCGGAACAGATCGGCATATTCCTCGACGGCCTTGAACTGGGGAAATTGCTCTTGAACGTTGGCTGGCGAGCGGAAGAGATATCCCACGTTGGCCTCCATCAGCATCGCCGTGTCATTGAAGGAATCGCCGGCGGCGATGACGTTGTAGTTCAAGTTTCTCAGCGCCGTCACAGTCCTTTTCTTCTGATCATCGATGCGTAGTCTGTAGTTGACGATTCTATCGTCAACTACCTCCAGCTTGTGACAGAGGAGCGTCGGCCATTCCAGTTGACGCAAGAGAGGCTGGGCGAACTCCTCGAACGTGTCGGAGAGAATGATGACCTGGCTGATAACGCGAAGTTCGCGCAAGAAATCCAGCGCCCCCTCGAGCGGTTGCAAAGCGCCGATGACCCGCTGAATATTCGACAGCTTCAGGCCGTGCTGGTCGAGAAGATTGAGCCGGTATTTCATGAGTTTGTCGTAATCCGGCTCGTCGCGCGTAGTGCGGCGGAGTTCGGGAATGCCGGTTTTTTCGGCGACCGCAATCCAAATCTCGGGCGTCAACACGCCCTCCATATCCAAAGTCACGATTGATTGTTTCACCGCGCAATTGTTCCAAGATTTGTTTTGCCTGTCTAGTGAATCGCTGGCATCTCCATTCATCGGATGCGATAGAATCGAGCGGGGAAATTGGTCTCGTCCTGATCTTTGAACTCGATTAGGCCGTTGGTCGTGCTCAGCACCATTCCAAGCGAAAGCCAGTCCACTAAATTCGTCTAGGCTTCGACCGTGTTGGTGCGGCTGGGTTGCAACACGAAATCCAGCCGGACTTTGCCATTCGGCCCACGCATGACCGATGGCGTCAGGCACAAACTCGTAAGCGCCAATGTCGCAATGCGCACCGATGGGGCGGGCCAGGCCGCGTTGGTCGGTCGGTGGGCAACCGGTGTCGTCGCCCGCGTCAATCGCCGGGCTGCCGGGCAGAAGCGCGAGCGTGAAGGTCGGTTCGCCGTTGTTTGCGAGCGGCGCGAGCAGGGGATAAACGTTATTGCGGCTCGTCGGATCGGTGAAATTCGGGCTGACGTCGGAGCAGAGGTTGTGGCCGCCGTCGATAATCCTGCCCCAGACGTTGGATTGCGAGTGAGAATTGGCCACAAGGGTATTCATCAGCATCACGGTTGCGTTTGTGACACTGATGGTGTCCCCGAGACTATGGCCAGGTGTACTCGGTGGATCAAGACCGCCGGGACCGACACAGTCGCTTGGCCCGCCCAACGCGCGATTGTCGGAGAAGGTGCAATTGATGAGCTGTGCAGTTCCAGCCTCTTTGGACAATCCACCCCCGTAAGCCGCTCCGCTGAGCCTGACTTTGGCCGCCCCACCGGTTGAAGAGTTCTCAAAGAAACTGCCGTTGACCATGGTTAGACTGCCTTTGTCATAAACAGCGGCACCGGCGGCAGCACCTGCAACCCTCGAGAACACGTTTCCTCCTTGGGCCAAATTGGTTGAGAAAACAGAGTTGCTAACGACTAAAGAAGTGTCGCTGAAAATCGCGCCACCGCTTGCCGCTCCGCTGGAATCTCCGCCCACGCCCACGTTAGTCGAAAAAACGCTCGCGATTACTTGCAACGAACCGCGATTGAACACGCCGCCTCCATTTCCGGTCCCGTCTTGGTCCGCTGGGGTTACGAGCCCAAACGAAAGTGCGCCACCGTTTGCTCGGTTTGCGTAAAAGAGACAGTTCCGCAAATAGTGTTTGTTACGCCAAGCCGGCCCAGGCGCCTATAAATCGCGCCACCCCAAGCGGAGCCGCCGGCGGCAACAACGACGCCACCGGTAATATTCGTAAGCCGGAGGCGCAAACGCGCGCCGGGTCGAGGGGTATTGTCACGAGCAGCGCGAAGAAAAGTAGTTGAGCCACGAACAAAACATGCGCCGGGTGTCTGGCACGAGACGGGCGGTTATTCATGCGTTGTCATACGCCTATAGTCGGCTCCGGTCGTGAGAAAGCAGATTCGTAAGAGTAATCTACTGGCTTATTTATTTAGGCTGGCAGTTTCAGTTTTTTGTCGCGACCGAGTGAGAAAGCTGATTTCATAAGCTATGCCTCATCTTCTATCGCGCTCTCTCAGATTTACCGCTTTAGCACTGCTCTGCGTCTCAACGCAAGCTCAGCCGACATCGATCGACCGCACGAAAGCCGGTGAACGCACGGCTCTCGATCGCTACGTCGCGGCGCCGGATACGAACTACAATTACCGCGTGGTAAACACAATCAAGGACGAAGGTGCCACCGTGTTTGTGATTGAGATGACTTCGCAGGCATGGCTCACCACGAACGAGGTGAACCGCCCCGTCTGGAAACATTGGCTGACCGTGGTGAAACCCGACAAGGTGACCAGTTCCACCGGGCTGCTTTTCATCGGCGGCGGCAGCAATGAGCGCCCGGCTCCCGCCAAAGCTGAGGCGAATTATCTTCTCATCGCCAAGGATACTGCAACGGTCGTCACTGAACTTCGCAATGTGCCCAATCAGCCGCTTATTTTTGGTGGTGAAACGAACGGTCGAAGCGAGGATTCGTTGATTGCTTATACCTGGGATAAATTCCTTCGCACTGGCGATGAAAAATGGCCGGCGCGCCTGCCGATGACCAAAAGTGCCGTTCGCGCCATGGACACGATCACTGCTTTCTGCGCGAGCGACCAGGGAGGCAAAGAGAAGGTGGACAAGTTCTTCGTCGCCGGCGGGTCAAAGCGCGGCTGGACGACGTGGACGACGGCCGCGGTGGACAATCGCGTCATCGCGATTGCCCCCATCGTCATCGATCTTTTGAATATTGTTCCGTCCTTTCATCATCACTTCGAGGTTTATGGTTTTTATGCGCCGGCCGTCGGGGACTACACCCGGATGAAGATCATGGATTGGGATGGCACACCCGAGTATCGCGCGCTGATGAAGATCGAGGAACCGTACGAATATCGGCAGCGCCTGTCCCTGCCGAAGTTCCTCATCAACTCAAGTGGCGATCAGTTTTTCGTGCCCGACTCCGCGCAGTTTTATTTCGATGCCCTCCCCGGCGTGAAATATCTCCGCTATGTTCCCAACACGGATCATTCGCTGAAGAACAGTGATGCCTGGATGACCTTGCTTGCATGTTATTCATCCATCGTGAAGGGCACGAAGGCGCCGCAATTCTCATGGACAATGGAAAGCGACGGAAGCATCCGGGTGAAAAAACAGGACCAGCCGAGTGAAGTGAAACTGTGGAACGCCACGAATCCGGAGGCTCGCGATTTTCGCCTCGAACAAATCGGGCCAGCCTGGAGCAGTACCGATCTCAAGGACGAAGGTGGTGGAGTTTATGTCGGCAAAGTGGAGAAACCTGACAAAGGCTGGACGGCCTTCTTCGTGGAGCTGACGTATACGAACGGCACCGCCGCTCCGTTCAAGTTTACTACACCGGTGCGGGTCGTCCCGGACACAAAGCCATTCAAATACACGCCCGGCACGCCGCCGAAATAGGATCCTTGGCGATATCTAAGCCAGAAATTTTTTGGCCACGAGCGAGGCGTTGTGACCTCCGAAACCAAAGCTGTTATTCACGACCGCATTCACGGTCATTTCCCGTGCTGCATTCGGAACGTAATCCAAATCGCAGAGCGGATCGGGTATTTGGTAGTTAATCGTTGGCGGCACCGTATTGGTCTGAATCGCCTTGGCGCAGATCGCCATCTCGACGGCGCCGGCGGCGCCCAGCATGTGACCAGTTGCGCCTTTGGTCGAGCTCACCGCGACTTTTCGCGCATGCTCCCCAAAAACCGTTTTAATTGCCTGCGTCTCGCAAACGTCGCCCTGTGGAGTGGAAGTTCCGTGCGCGTTGATGTACGAAATGTCGGTGGGGTTGAGTCCGGCGGAACGCAGCGCCATTTTCATGCAACGCGCGGCACCTTCTCCTTCCGGCGCGGGCGCGGTGATGTGATTGGCGTCGGCGGTGTTGCCATAGCCCATCAATTCACAATAAATTCTGGCGCCCCGTTTTTTCGCGTGCTCGAGTTCTTCTAACACAATGACGCCGGCTCCTTCACCCATCACAAAGCCGTCGCGTTCGAGATCGAACGGACGCGAGGCGCGTTGCGGGTCATCGTTGCGGGTGCTCATCGCCTTCATCGCGCAGAATCCGGCAAAACCGATCGGGACGATCGTCGCTTCGGCGCCACCCGCAAAGATCACCTGGGCATCACCCATTTTAATGGTCCGCCAGGCTTCACCGATCGCATGGGAAGAGGTCGCGCAGGCCGAACAAGTCGCGACGTTGGGTCCACGCAGCTTGTGATAAATGGAAAACATCCCGGAGGCAATATTGAGGATGAGCATCGGGATCATGAACGGACTCACGCGACTGGGTCCCTTGCTGAGCAGAATCGTGTGCTGTTCGGCGGTCGTGTGGAGACCGCCGATCCCCGAACCGATAAAAACGCCGATCTCGTCTCGGTCCGACTTGTCCAGGTCGAGGCCGGAGTCGAGCAGCGCCTCATGCCCGGCCATCAAGGCGAACTGCGTGAAACGATCGGCCCGGCGGATTTCTTTGGGTGAGGGGAAGGCAGGTCGTGGATCGAAGGCCTTCACCTCGCCCGCGATTCGACAATCGTAATCGGTAGCATCAAAAGCGGTAATTTTGTCAATCCCGCACTGGCCGGCGAGCAGGTTGGTCCAAAAGGCATCCATTCGCTGCCCGAGCGGTGTTACCACACCGAGGCCAGTTACCATTACTCTCCGCTCTTGCCAGGGAATCGCCATGAAATCAAAAGGGGCAGCTTGGCCAACTAAGCGCCGCTGCCCCCCGGTAACCTGTGCTCGGCTTACTTTTGCCGATCTTCGATGAATTTAACGACGTCACCAACGCTTTGAAGTTTTTCGGCTTCTTCATCCGGGATTTCCTGGCCAAATTCCTCTTCCAAGGCCATCACCAGTTCCACCGTATCCAACGAATCCGCGCCCAAGTCTTCGATGAATTTGGCGTCCGATGTCACCTGGTCCGCGTTCACGCCAAGTTGTTCGACGATGATATCCTTCACTTTTTGCTCGATTGTTTTTTCAGCCATGGGTTTCTCCGTTTCCGGTTTTTGAGTGTGTCTATGCCACGTTCTAAAGTGCGTCAAGTCTTGATTCGCTAAATTATTCCACCCGACGTCTCCGCTTCTTGTGTTTCAATTTCACGAGAGGCCCGTCGTGAACCTTTTCTGTATCGGCTGGAGTTTTGTCAGTCCAGTCCGAAATCTACATCGTCATCCCGCCGTCGACGGTGAGCACCTGTCCGGTAATGTACCGCGCGGCTGGGCTCGCCAAAAATAGCGCGGCGGCGGCGATGTCTTCCGGCTGGCCCAAACCGTTCAGCGGGATCTTTTTGAGCAGCTCCGTCCGCAACGCTCCGGCGAGCCCGGCGGTCATGTCGGTTTCAACGAATCCCGGCGCCACCGCATTGACGGTGATCCCCCGCGAGGCAAGTTCGCGAGCGACCGATTTCGTGAAACCAATCAGCCCGGCTTTGCTCGCCGAATAGTTGCACTGGCCGGCGTTGCCGATCAATCCGATGATC
>JBDTOW010000219.1:0-6683 GCA_039933075.1 Verrucomicrobiota bacterium
GCAGAAATAGTTTCTGGAGGTCGCTTCGAAGGACGTGCCGAAATGTTCCGCTTTCCCCGCCGAGAGGACTCGCTCGCATGACTCAAAGGACGAAGGCGCTTTCGCAGGGACCGGCTTGGCCAAGCTCCGTCAGGAGCGAAATCTTTATAGCTGAACCGTCGCGCGCAACTCAAGCTCCGTTAGGAGCGACATGTTGTGAACGGGAGAGCGACAGATAACACATGCCGCTCCTTCGGAGCTTAAAGAACTGATGCTAGGCTAGACCCGTGTTTCCATAAATATGTCGCTCCTAACGGAGCTATCCGACCTGATCTGCGATACGAATTATTCGGACTAAGTGAAGCGAGCAAACAACTTTCTCCCTCGAAGTCCACACCTCGAGGAATTATCGAGCGCCGCCTAAAATGACTATGAAAACAGAAACGCCCAGCCGCGGGCGGGAGGAGGAGGAATTTCTGGCTTGTCCACCTCCTGATGCCGATCGCTGCGCAGAGGCTGCAGTCAAAACATGTTGTCTGCTCGCGCTACCCGCTCTCTTACTCTTGTGCTCGTGTGAAAAGCCCGGTTCCGATTCTCAGAACCAAACGAAGACGCAAGCGGCAACCAGTCCCCCCGCTGCGGAACCGAGCGGACCGGTGGTGGTCGTTTCCAAGTCAGGTGTCGAAATGATCTATCTGCCCGGCGGCGAGTTCAACATGGGCAGCAGCCAAGGCAATCCCGACGAAGCGCCGGTTCATAAGGTCAAAGTGAGCGGATTTATGATGGACAAGTTTGAAGTTACCCAGGAAATGCTCGCCAAGGTTCAATTGCCCAATCCATCGCATTGGAATGAAAATCCAAAGAAGCCGGTCGAGCGAGTGCGCTGGCGCGACGCCAAGCAATACTGCAACGAGCGCTCGCTGCTTGAGGAATTGAAACCTTGCTATAACGAGAAGACGCCGGAGTTGGATTGCGATTACTCGGCGAGTGGTTATCGCTTGCCGACCGAAGCGGAATGGGAATACGCCTGCCGCGCGGGAACCGAGGACGCTTATGACTTCGGGCAACCCGACAAGCTGCGGCAATTTGCCTGGTTCGCCGATAACGCCGACGAGAAAACGCATCCAATCGGCCAGAAGAAGCCAAATCGTTGGGGCCTGGCCGACATGTATGGCAATGTTTCTGAGTGGTGCGAAGACGTTTACAGCCCGACGTCCTACCAGGATAGTCCCGCGGTAGATCCACGTGGGCCGCCCAGCCCCGGCAAAGATGTGAAACGCGTGATGCGTGGCGGGTCCTGGAAATCGAGCGCAGCGATGTGCCGGACCAGCTTCAGGCAGGGGCAACGAACCGGAGATACGGACGCGTGCTTCTATACCGATTATTGCGGCTTTCGATGTGTCAGGCGAATCACGCCGGAAGAGTTGCAGCAGTTAAAGGCCAAGTCGAAGTAACGCTTCCAATACCTCACGAAGTTTAGCTGGACCGCTCGCTATGCTCTTTCACACCTGGCCGTTCCTTGTCTTCATGCTGATCGTGTTGCCGGTTTTCTTCGCCCTGCGAAAAACCCGGTTGTGGATTCCCTGGCTGATGGTGGCTTCCTACTTTTTCTATGGCTGGTGGAATCCCTACTATCTGCTTCTGGTCGTCTATTCCACCACACTTGACTACTTCCTGGTCGCGCTCATGGACCACTGCCCGCGCGAAGGTCAGAAGGTGGACGTTTCCGGCCGGCTCACCCGGCTTCGCTTCGATGATTCCGTTTTGAAGATCGCGTTTCTTATTTCGACACTCGCCGCCCTCGGCACGCTGTGGATGGCCGTTATCGGACCGAAGACACTTCGCCCGACCATGGCGCTTCTCTCGTTGATCCTCCTCCTCATGTCGCTGGGCGCGCTCTTGAGCAGCCGGAGAATCTGGCTCCTTATTAGTATCGTCAATAATCTCGCTCTGTTGCTCTTCTTTAAGTACGCCCGGTTTTTTATTGAAAACCTCAATGCCGTGCTAGGCTGGTTCCACGCCGCTGTAAAATTGCCCGATCCATCCACCCTGATGCCATTTGGATCCGCTTATCTGCTTCCGGTGGGGATTTCCTTTTTCACCTTCCAATCACTCAGCTACACAATCGACTTCTACCTGGGAAATGTGCATCGCGAGCGCAATTTTCTGCGGTTTGCTACATTCGTCTGTTTCTTTCCGCAATTGATGGCCGGTCCAATTGAACGCGCCAAACATTTGCTTCCCCAGTTTTATCAATTTCCCGCCATCCGTTTGCAAAACTTCACTGACGGTTTATCGCTGTTCCTCGTGGGCTTGTTCAAGAAACTGGCTCTCGCGAACTATCTGGCTTTTTATGTGGAGCGGGTTTACGACAACCCCAAGGCTTTCGGCGCGCCCGCGCTGCTCCTGGCCACTTTCGCGTTCGCCTGGCAGATCTTTTTCGACTTCAGCGGCTACACGGACATGGCCCGTGGGATCGCCAAACTCATGGGCTTTAATCTGATTCTGAACTTCAACAACCCTTACCTTGCCACCGGTCTCGGCGAATTCTGGACGCGATGGCACATCAGTCTCTCAAGCTGGTTTCGGGATTACGTTTATATCCCTCTGGGCGGAAACCGCGACGGTGCCTTCTACACCTATCGAAATCTTTTCCTTACTTTCCTGATCTCGGGGATATGGCATGGCGCCGCGTGGACTTTCGCCATCTGGGGAATCCTTCACGCCCTTGGAGTGATGATCACTCGAGAACTGGAACGCTCGTCCTTTTACCGCGAACAGGTGCCAAAGCTGGTCAAGCAGCTCGGCGTGTTCACTTTTGTATGCTTCGCCTGGATCTTTTTCCGCGCCGGATCGCTGCCGGACGCTTTACTGATTATCGAGCGTATTTTCACGGCGGTTTGGCGCGACCCGGAAATCCCGGCGCTCATGCTGGCGCTCGTGTTTTTGGTCTGGCTCTACCAATTCCTATACGAATCCCGCCTCCGTGATGTTCTGAAGCTCGGTTTCGTGCGCGTCGGATTGGCGGTCTTCATGGTGGCTTACCTCTGCCTCTGTTCGTCTGGGGGCGGAACATTCATCTACTTCCAGTTCTAAGATGAGCCAGAGCGAGCCACCGCAGATTATCGACACGCCATTTGTGAACGAGTTTCGTCTGACAGCGTGGCATTGGATCTGCGCTTTCTTCATCGTGCTGATCGGGGTATTGCTACTACCGCGAATCTGGAAGAAGATCGAACAGTTCGCTCCCGGACCCGATTATCGCCTTCCCTACAATTTGAGCAAAGACTATTGGCTCTATGAACGGCGTCTGCATGATATTGCCGATCCAACGAAAGTCATTCTCCTGGGCGATTCGGTTGTCTGGGGCGAATACGTTCTTCCGGACGGCACACTCTCGCACTTCCTTAATCAGCAAGCAGGCCAGCCCGACAAATTCGTCAACGGCGGCGTGAACGGCCTTTTTCCGCTTGCGCTTGAGGGCTTGGTGAATCACTACGGCAGCGCGTTACGTCAGCGGAAAGTCCTGGTTCAGTGCAACGTTCTCTGGATGAGCAGTCCCAAAGCCGACTTGCGGGTCGAGAAGGAGGAGAAGTTCAATCATTCGCGCCTGGTTCCGCAATTTCGGCCTCGCATCCCCTGTTACAAAGCCGACGCCAACGAGCGGTTGAGCGCTGTCGTGGAACGGAACGTCGGACTCGTCGCGTGGGTGAACCATCTTCAGAGCGCCTACTTCGATGAAAAGAGTATTTTGAGCTGGACGCTGCAGGACGACGGCAACGATCCGCCGCACTACCCCAACACCTACAAAAATCCGTTCGGCCAAATAACGCTGACGGTTCCCTCGCCACCGCAAAATGATCCCCAGCGCGGCCCCACGAGTCCCCGGCACAAAGCGTGGTCAGAATCCGGAACTGGCACGACCCAGTTTGAATGGGTTGATCCGGAGATGTCACTCCAATGGGCCGCGTTCCAACGTTTGGTGAAAACTCTCCGGTCAAATGGGAACGAAGTGCTCGTTATCCGCGGTCCTTTCAATGAGTACATGATGGCCAAAGAGAGCGGGCCGGCTTATCGGAGACTAGGCACGGAGATCGATGCGTGGTTTGCCAAAAACCAGATTCCGCAAATTGCGCCCGAGGTGTTGCCGAGCGAGCTTTACGCCGACGCCAGCCACCCGTTGACCCAAGGTTATCAGTTACTGGCCGGACGGCTTTACCAGGATCCGGCCTTTCAAAAATGGTTCAGGAAATAAATCTAACCGATTTCGGCTCCTCGAGAGATCAAACGGAGGCAGAGGTAGGGACGCCGCGCTGCGCCGTCCCCGCGCCGTCCAGGCGCGGAACTTGCGCTCCACCGTAACGACGGATTCCTGTCCCTGGGCGCTGTTCCGCCGCTGAACGCGGCGGGGACGGCGCAGCGCGCCATCCCTACCTTTGTTTTTGTTTCGTCGCTTCCGGCAGAAACGTCATGAATTATCAGGGTCCGCGCGGTTGACATCACAAAATCGAAAGTCCGTCACAATCGTTCGGGGCACTCTTGCCTGCTGAACGCTGGCCGGTTAACCTGAGTTATGGCGATGCGCCGCGAACTCTGGCAAATGCAACCGGGTTTGGTTTGGTCCAATCCGAACGCGGACGATTCCGCCCACATTCGGGCCGAGTTGATCCGCCCACGGTTCGAGCGGTTGCTGGACATCGCCGCGGCCTTCGGTGTTGACCGTCTCCGCGAGGAGTGGCTTGAGCTGCGGAGTGAAGGAAGCGCTGAAGTGTCACGCGCTCAGAGCTCTGTCGAACGCATCCTGAACAACATCGAAAAGGGATTTGCCCTTGCTGCCTCCCGAAACTGACAAAGTCTGGAACTTCCTGAAGGAACAGCCGGCGCTGGCCGGCTTCGTTCTGATTGAAAAGAACATCAATTAGATGATCGCTGGCTAACTTCCAAAGCCGTCGGGAAGCTGTCTCCACTAAAGCGAATGCAATTATGGAAACCAAAATTGAGCTCCTATCCACGATGGCCGCTTCAGTTCAAAAACAAACTGGTCGAAGTACTGGAAAAAGTTACGGCACTGATCGGAAATCTGCAGGAACAACGGCATGACTGGACTGAGGTCGCGCTGCCGGATTTTGCATCCGGGGATGTTTATTGCTATTATAGTCCAGTAGAAACTTGACAGATCAGTTACATTCTCGTGACGATTAGTTTTTTGGCACCAATCGATTCATTTGATCTTTTGCTTTTTAGGCTGTTATGGGTTCAGACAGAATGCAGCAACAACGGTTTGAGCTGAAGTATCTCACAACCGATAAAATTGCTCTCCGGATTCGCGACTTTGTCAGCTCGTATCTCGAGATAGACGAATATGGCGCCTCCAAACCGAACCTGTCCTACCCGGTGCACAGCCTTTATCTGGACTCGGATGACCTCAAGATTTACCATCAAACTATCAATGGCACCAGGAACCGCTTCAAGCTGCGGCTTCGCTTTTACGATGACCGGGCGGATACACCGATTTTCTTTGAAATCAAACGCCGGGTAAACAATTGTATTCTCAAACAACGCGGCGCGGTCCGGCGCGGCGCGGTAAACTGGCTGCTCGCCGGCCACCTGCCGGAGCCGAGCCATCTGATTTCGCAGGAACCGAAACAACTGGTGGCGCTTCAACGTTTCAGTCTGCTCGCGAATCAGCTCAATGCGAAACCGAGAGCTCACGTGGCTTACGTTCGTGAAGCCTGGGTGAGTCCTCAGGATAATTCGGTCAGAGTTACCCTGGATCGCGCGATGACTTGCGAGCCTCGTTTCAGTTCAGCGGTGGGCACTCGGCTGGAAAGCCCGGTTTACACGTATGGCAAGAACGTCATTCTGGAACTGAAGTTCACGGATCGTTTTCCGGATTGGTTCCGAGACCTCGTGCGAGTGTTTGATTTGATGCAATATTCCGCCGCCAAGTACGCCGAGGGCGTTACGTTGCTGGGAGAACATCGCTTCCATGACGGTTACACAAGCCGAGACTGGCTCGCGGTTCCGACGGAGGAGTCCGATGACCTTCGCGTCGCCGGGGAATCCGCCTCCCAGCGAACAGCAGAAGGACCTTCTGTCTAAGTTATGAACGATTGGTTTCTGCGTGGCGATTACGGCCTGGTCCCGACGAATTATCCCGCACTGGTTTTGGCGTTGTTGTTGTCGTTTTTGGCGGGCCACGCAGTGGCGTGGATTTACATGCTGACCCATACCGGTCTTTCTTACTCCCGGTCCTATGTTAGCACCCTCATCGTTCTTCCCGTGGTGGTCGCTCTCGTAATGATGGTTCTCTCGAATAACGTAGTGCTGGCCCTTGGGCTCATGGCTATCTTTGCCATGGTCCGCTTCCGCACGATTTTACGCGACTCTTTGGATACCGCATACGTGCTCGCCGTCGTCGTTATTGGCTTGGCGTGCGGAACGCAGAAATTCGCCACTGCTGTCATTGGTTGCGTGTTCACAGCGGCGATCATGCTCTATTTCTGGTTCACCTCTTTTGGGACTCGCCATCGTTACGATATCATTGTAAATCTTCACTGGGCCCGTTCGCTCGGCGAATTGCCGGATTTGAGCCATTTACTGCGCCGGCACAGCCGGAAGGCCCGCTGCGCCAGCCAGCGTTCCAATGAGGGCTATGCCGGTACCGATCTTTCCTACCGGCTGTTGCTTCGAGATCCGATGCG
>JBDTOW010000220.1:0-6683 GCA_039933075.1 Verrucomicrobiota bacterium
GTGGTAAATTCTCCGTGCCTGGCGCTCTAATAAAAAACATCAACCAAAGGCTCCTCGATGAAAAGAAACATGCTGTATGGCACAATGGCCTTGCTCGCGGGATCGCTCTTCGCGGCGGATTCCAGCCCCAAAGATGACATCATCGCCGCGGCGAAGAAGCTCGGCGAAAATGCCAACTACAGTTGGAAAACAACGGTCGTGGTTCCGGAAAGCGCCCAGTTCAAACCCGGCCCAACCGAAGGCAAAACCGAGAAGGATGGTTTCACATACGTCACCATGAGCTTCGGCGATAACATGACCGAGGCCGTCATCAAAGGGGACACGGCCGTGGTTACCAACCAGGAGGGAGACTGGCAGAAGACGTCGGAATTGGAGAACGCCGAAGGTCCCGGCCGCTTCCTTGGTCGCATGGTGAAGAACTTGAAAACTCCAGCGGTTCAAGCGGCAGAACTCGTTGCCGCCGTCAAAGAGTTAAAGAAGGATGGCGAGGTCTATTCCGGCGATCTCACGGAAGCGGGCGTGAAGGCACAATTCCGCTTCGGGACTCCCAAGAATCCCAAAGGCTCGGTGAAGTTCTGGCTGAAGGACGGCGCGCTCTCGAAATACGAATTCAAAGTTCAGGGCAAGGTGGACTTCAACGGAAACGAAATGGACATCGACCGGGCGACCACGGTGGAGGTCAAAGATGTCGGCACAACGAAGGTAAACATTCCCGCGGCGGCGAAGAAAAAATTGACGTGACGGCCCGCCATGGCGGCGCGAACCTGATTTCCCAACGCCGATTAGGAATTGAATAGCCGATGATTGTGTGCCAGAGTTTAGGTCTGAAAGCATGAAGCTGCGATTCGATCAACAGGGCTTTTCGGGGGCCGCTCGCGTCCACCGCAAAGGGCCCGTTGGTCTAGTCGCGATCTCCATCGTCACGCTCTTCGCCGGCGGGCGAGTAATGGCCGCGGAAGTTCCCGGTGCGGTGGAGTTTCGGAAGCAGGTTCAACCCATTCTCGCGGAATTCTGTTACGATTGTCATGGCGACGGGATGGACAAGGGCAAGGTCGCGTTTGACGAATTCACGTCGGATCAAGCGCTGCTGGAAAACCGCGATCTTTGGTGGAGAGCATTAAAGAACTTGCGGGCGGGGATAATGCCGCCTCCAAAAAAAAACCAGCCAGCTCCAGAACAGAAAGTTCAGATCGAGCAATGGATCAAGTCTGCCGTTTTCAAGATCGACCCGCGGAACCCAGACCCCGGCCGAGTCACCGTTCGACGACTCAATCGGGCCGAGTACCGCAGCACGGTCCGTGATCTGACGGGGATCGACTTCAACACGGAGGCTGAGTTCCCTGCCGACGACGCGGGCTATGGCTTCGATAACATCGGCGATGTGTTGACCCTCTCCCCGATGTTGCTCGAGAAATATCTCAATGCCGCGAAGGCGGTGGTTTTGAAAGCGGTGCCCACGGTTCCCCGAGTGTCGGCCGAGAACAAAATAGACGGCCGGGGATTTCGCCGAGGCACCGCCAGCCCGTCCGGTGAAACCAATCGTGCGCCGCTGTCCCTGTCCTATTACGACGCGGCTTCGGTCTCGAACAGCTTCCGTGCCGAACACGCCGGGCGTTATCAACTCGTCGTCGAGGTGACCGCCAATGAGAAGTACGTGGACAACCAGTTTGATTACAACAAATGCCGTCTCATGTTCAAAGCGGACGGCGAGGAACTGCACAATCACGAATACACTCGCGAAGGGGGCAAGTCGTTCCGCTATGAGTTCGATCGCGATTGGCAGGACGGAGACCACGAGCTGGCGTTCGAACTCCAGCCGCTGACACCCGATCAAAAACAGGTGCGATCGCTGACCCTCCGGATAGACTCCGTGACTGTTCGCGGGCCGCTGGAAGAGAAGTATTGGGTTCGCCCCAAAAACTATGAACGGTTCTTCAGCAAGGCCGTACCGGAGAGTGCTTCCGCGCGCCGCAAATACGCCCGTGAAATACTGGAAGCTTTCGCGCGGAAGGCCTACCGGCGCCCTGTCGATGCGAAAACAGTGGATCGTCTGGTGACGCTGGCCGAGAGGACTTACACGCAGCCGGACAAGACTTTCGAGGCGGGCGTCGCGCAGGCGATGGTGGCGGTGCTGGCGTCGCCGCGGTTTCTTTTCCGCGAGGAAACCACGGAACCGAGCCTGGCGGGACAGACCTATCCGTTCGTGGACGAATATGCGCTGGCTTCGCGGCTTTCTTACTTTCTTTGGTCTTCCATGCCGGATGACGAATTGCAGCGTCTGGCCGGCAAGAAACAGTTGCGAGCCAACCTGGCCGCTCAGTTTAAGCGAATGCTAGCCGACCCGCGCTCGGACGCGCTGACCAAAAACTTCGTCGGACAATGGCTGCAGTCGCGTGATATCGAATCAGTATCGATTGACTCTCGCCAAGTGCTCGCTCGAGAGGCGGCTGCGGACCCGGACCAAGAGCGCCGCCGCCAGCGTTTCCGCGAGTTGCGCGATAAGCCTGAAGAGAGTCTGACCGCGGAAGAAAAGGAAGAGTTGGCGACAATCCGCAAGACGTTCTTCCGCCGCAATGGCGCCCCGCTTCGCGCCGAGTTGAACGGCGATCTGCGCCGGGCCATGCGGCAGGAAACGGAGAAAACATTTGCATATATCCTCCGCGAAGATCGCAGCCTGTTGGAACTGATCGACAGCGATTACACCTTTCTCAATGAGCGCCTGGCGAAGCACTACGGGATGACGAACATCGTCGGCGATGAGATGCGGCGCGTCACTTTGCCGCCGGACAGCCCGCGCGGGGGAATTTTGACGCAGGGAACCGTGCTGGCCGTTACCTCAAACCCGACGCGGACTTCTCCGGTGAAACGAGGCTTGTTCGTGCTTGATAATATTTTGGGATCACCCCCCGCTCCGCCGCCGCCCGATATCCCGGCTTTAGAGGATGCAGCCAAAGCCGTCAAGGATCGGACGCTGTCTTTGCGCGAGACGCTGGCGTTGCACCGGGAAAAGCCTTTGTGCAGCTCGTGCCACGACCGCATGGATCCAATCGGGCTGGCGCTCGACAACTTCAACGCCATGGGCATGTGGCGCGACAAAGAGCGCAATGAACCAATCGATGCCACCGGAAAATTGGTCACCGGAGAGGATTTTAACGGCATTAAGGAGTTAAAACACATCCTGGCGGAGAAGCATTCCATCGACTTTTACCGAACCGTGACGGAGAAACTTCTGACGTATGCTCTGGGACGCGGACTCGAATACTACGACGTGCAGACCGTCGATCAGATCGTGGACCGTCTCGTGAAGGCGAATGGACGTCCCTCGGCCCTGCTCGCCGGCATCATTAATTCCGCCCCGTTTCAGAAAGCCAGGGTTTCGATCCTGGCGGAACAAACCAAAGCACTCCAGCCGGCGACCCAGCGGGCTGAGGCAACCTCAAAGCCATGAAAACGAACCATCGCGAAAATCTCGCCGCTCAACAATACGCCAGTTTCAGCCGCCGCCGTTTTCTGCGCGGCCTCGGAGCGTGCATCGCCCTGCCCGCGTTTGCGTCGTTGCGTCCGCTTCAGTTGATCGCCGCCGAAGCGGCATCTGCCGGTAAATTAGGGGCCACGGCCACCGGCGCACCGCTCCGCACCGCCTTCATTTGCTTTCCGAACGGCGCGATTCAGTCAACCTGGTGGCCGAAGGAAGAAGGGAAGGATCATGAATTCAGCGCCACGCTGAAGCCGTTGGAACAACAAAGGGAACATCTCCAAATCCTCGGCGGCCTGGACCACAAGAACGCCGAAGCCGGGCCGGACGGCGCTGGCGATCACGCCCGCGGCAACGGCACTTTTCTCACCGGCGTCCGGCTGAAGAAAAGCGCCACCGACATCCGCGCGGGAATTTCCATCGACCAATTGATCGCCCGCGAGATCGGTCACCTCACCCGGTTCGCGTCCCTCGAGTTGACCTGTGACGCCTCGCGAAATTCAGGCGCCTGCGACTCGGGCTATGCCTGCGCCTATCAATACAATATTTCCTGGAGTTCGCCCACCACGCCCATGGCGCCGGAGGCCAATCCTCGTCTGCTCTTCGAGCGCCTCTTTGGAACCGGGGCGCCGGGTCAACGAGTCGAGAATCTGAAGCGCCGCCAGCAGGAGCAGCGGTCGGTTCTCGATTTTGTGCTCGAAGACGCGCGCGGGATGCAGCGGCGGCTCAACGCTCGCGACAATGACAAACTGGATCAGTATTTGACCGGCGTGCGCGAAATCGAAACGCGCATCCAGAAGGCGGAACGCTTTGGCGCGTCCAAGGACCCAGGCGTCGATACGCCGCCCGGCATACCGCAGGAACGCGCGACATACGTCCAGCTCATGTACGACATGATGATCCTGGCGTTCCAGACTGACTCGACGCGCGTCGCCACCCTGCTCTTGGGACATGACGGCGACAACCGTTCCTTCCCGGAGATCGGAATTCCGGAGGGCCATCACGATCTCTCCCACCACTTCAACGATGCCGCGAAGATCCAGAAGATCGCGGACATTGATCAATGGTACGTGAAGCAATTCGCGAAATTCCTCGAAAAACTCGAGAACACTACGGATGTGGACGGCAAATCCCTGTTGCACAACTCGATGATCCTTTACGGCAGCGGCAACGCGGACGGGAACCGCCATACGCACACGAACCTGCCGCTCATCCTGGCGGGCGCGGGCGGCGGGACGATGACCCCTGGTCGTTTCGTACGGCACAGCTCGACGCCCACGACGAATCTATTCCTCAGCATGGCGGACCGGCTGGGGATGCAAGGATTGGAACGATTCGGAGATTCCACCGGACGGCTGGGGGATGTCTAATGCACCTGAGATCCCATGTCACAACACGAAGCAATCATCAGATTGAATAGTAGTCTCCCTGGTGACTGCTAAGAAGACTGCTCTTGATCCATCCACTCCACAAATTGGCGGGGTGAAAGTATTTTGATCCCTCGGAATTCTCTGAGCACGAGCAAATCGTTGTCGCCGGTAAGAATGATTTCGACTTTGGCGGCAAGAGCGGTTGCGAGCACTTCATCATCATCCACATCGCGACAGACCGGCTTGGGAAGTGGTATCGGTTTCACGACCGAAGCTCCCTCCTCGTAGATCTTTAGCAGGGGTAAATTTTTGGGATCGAGACCAAACTGCTCTTGGAGTTTTTCCGCCAATTCGTCGAGCAGGGCGCGCGAGGTGAACAATTCGCAGGCGGGCAGACGTCGCTTGACGATGTCGCGGCACAAACCCTCGGCAATGAGTCCGGCAATCAGAACGTTGGTATCAACAACCAACCTCACGAGACGATCTTGAAGACGTCTTCGTCCGTGTAGATGCGTTTGGCGCGAGCCTTTGGTGCTAGCTGGCGGCGAGTTTCCTCGAAGGCGTCCGCCCAAAGCTGTTTCTGGACTGCGCGGCGGACGAATTCACTCTCGCTCACACGTTGCGCCTTGGCGGCGCGGGAAACATCACGGCGCAACAGGGCCGGGAGGCTGATGGTCATGGTCGCTCTCATGTAAGACAGATTAAGACAGGCCGATGGAAATGCAAGCCCGGAACGGACGAAGTCGACCTTCACTTCGGCAGATCTCGAGGTTCTCCTTCCACAACCACTTTCCAACCGGAATCATGAAGCCGAAGCATGAAAGGGAAAGGGTTTGTTTTCCCTGTTTCAATGTCCCGGTAGCTGAAATTCAGCCTCAGGGTTCCATCGGAATTGGGCTTGAGACCCTGGACAGACGTGAATTGCATGCCGTTGAATACATTGCTGAGTTGTCTCGTGAAAAACTCGTAATGTCTAGGGGCATCCTCCAGTGAGACGCTTGGGTGCAATTCCAAGAGTTCGGAAACTCGTGCCTGTTGACCTCCGCTGGCCGCCCAGATAAGGGTGCTCGCAGCGCGCTCCGGGGTCGAGGCGCCCATATCCTGAAGTTCCGTTCCGAAAGCAATCATTCGCGAATTGGTTGGGTCGTTGTCACTCGGAACGGTTGCCCTCAATTTCACCAGTTCTTGCTCCATTTTCCGCCAGCGGGTCACCTCGCCGCGAAGCTTGAGCAGTTCGGCGGTGTTGCGATTCAACCGCTCGTTTTCATCGCGCAACGCGGCGAGTTGGCGAGTCGCATCATCGTGTTCATTCGTCAGTTGCTTTAATTGCTCGGTTTGCTGCTGCTCGAGTGTTTGGACTTGGTCGCGCAGCCGCGAAGCTTGGCGCGCTTCATAGATTCCTGTACCGACGGCGGCGGCGAGAGTGGCGGTGATGACAGTTTTTTGCAGTGTGGTCATGGCGATCGCTTGGGTTGCGGTGGTCGAAATGGTTGTTCCGGCAAGGGCGGCGGCTGTTGAAATCATGACGGCCAGTCCGGCGGGTGCGGCTTGGACAGCGTTGGCAGAAATGGCAACGCCAAGTCCGCTCGCGCCTATGGTCACACCGCGTTTGGCGAAGAATTCGCGAAGACGTTCGACGGCGCGGCTGACGCGCTTTTGCGCAGCGTCGTCGCTCGTACCAAGGGTTGCTCCGACTTCGCGAAGTGATTTGTTTTCGAAATAGCGGAGCAGGACGACGGTGCGGTCGGTTTCGTCGAGCGCGTGCATCGCTTCGTCGAGGAGGGGTTCGATGTGCGTCCAGTCGGCGGCGGTGGCGTTCATGGCATTCATCTCGGTGG
>JBDTOW010000221.1:0-6672 GCA_039933075.1 Verrucomicrobiota bacterium
CAACAATGTGCTTCTTCTTCCCCGGTCACGAGGCGGAGTTTTCTCAAGACCGGCGCGATTCTCACCGCTGGTATCGCGTCCCTGTCGCTGCCCGCGCGGGCGCAGGTCAACAAGAACAGCAAGCTGCGCATCTTCCAGATCGGTGTGGGCGGCATTGGCGAGCTTCAGCGCGGCGGTTTGAAAGGGCATCCGATGGTGGAATGGGCTGGCTTTTGCGATGTGGACCGGCGTGAGCTGGACCGCATTAAGACGCAACACCCCAATGCCTGGACGTTGAGCGATTATCGCGAAGCCTTCGCGAACAAGGTCGCCGATTTCGATGCGGTGATCGTGGATGTCCCTGACTTTCATCACGCCCCGGCGATGCTGACGGCGTTAAAGCACAACAAACACATTTACGGCCAGAAGCCACTGGTGCATCAGCTTTCCGAACTGCGAATGATCCGCGACGGTCTCAAGGCCCGGCCCGGCCTGGTGACGCAGATGGGCAATCAACGCGCCTGCAACCGGGGCCGCATGGTGTCCGTGGAAATCCTGCGCCAGAACCAACTCGGCCGGCCCGTCGAGGCCTGGGTCTGGACGGGCGGCGTAGCGCGTGGCCATTACTTCGCCGATGCATGGGAGACCTATCCGCCCGCGCAGCCGGTGCCGGATTACCTGAATTGGGATTTGTGGCGCGGCCCCATTAACCATGAGATGCCCTACAGCGAAGACCTCGCGCCGCGGCGCTGGCGCACGTTTTGGGAAACGGGTGGTGGCCAGTTGGCTGATTGGGGTTGTCACCTGCTTGACCTCCTTTACTTCGCCTACGATTTGCCTTCGCCGGAAGCGGTGCTCACACACACACCCAAGCCGTCGAGCACCGGCCACACGGCGCACAACGAGAGCACCATCACTTATCCGGGTGGCGGAAAGTTTGTTCGCGAGAAGTTCATCGTTCACTACAACGACGACGCCCTGCTGCCGTCCTTTGCGGCGCTGGGACTGCCGCCAGTGACGCCGGGCGCCAATCACACGATGGTGGTGTGCGAAGAGGGCACGCTGTTGCTGCAAGCCGACGGCGCGATTACCATTTTTCGCAAGGGCAAGGAAATGGAGGACGAACCGCTGCCGAAAGTGGCTCCGCGCAATCACTGGAAAGACTGGGCCGACAACTGTCTGGGTGACAAGAAGCCGCTATGGACGCCATTCGACATCGGCTGGCGCATCACTGAGCCGGCCTTGCTGGCGGTAAAAGCGACGCGTTTTCCTGGCCAGGAATTGCGCTGGGATGCCGGGAATTTCCGCTTCACCAACCACGACAAGGCGAATCAGGAAATCCTGTCCCGCGATTACCGGGAAGGCTTCGCCCCACCGGCGGTGGCTTAGAATCAGACGAATCGAAGAACCACTGGGTCGCACCCCAGTCTCCGCCACGGTCAATGTGGACGAGGATCCTCGGCGTGTTCGCGCCGGAGGCGTCTTTAACGAACCCGAGCGCGCTTTCATTATGATCCCTGCTTCAAGGGCACTGCCCAATCCACTTCCGAACCAAGGGTTTTCGGCGAGAATTCTTGCGGCCCTTTGCGGCAACCTTTCCAGGTTCACTGCGCCGGATGTGGCAAAACCGAATGTCAGATCCACGATGTGGTTTCGCACCGGTTGGGCGAGGAGTTCAAAGCGGAGTTGAGAGCTGCCATCGTCGTGGCGGCAGCGCAACCGAGCAGATTCAATCTGATTAAACCCGGGTTTCATCGCGCGAATTTGAAACGCTTCCCGTATCACTTTATGTACTGAGAAATGGGAAATGGAATTCGTGTGACTTTGGTGCGTCACCACCGACGTGGACCCAGTTTCGGGATGGAGCGGGCGTGAAGTTCCTTTTGTGCTGCTGCGAGATCCTGGGTTCGTTCACTTTAGAGTTCTCTCGCGTCGTCCAACCACTATACTGCCACGCATCACGAACAAACCAGACCGGACCACTTTTATGCGCGTTGCTTGTTTCATCTTTTGGGCGAGCGCCTGTTTCATCCCGACCCACCTTCTGTTCGCGGGCAATTATCCCACTGCCACCAATGCTTTCCAGACGTTCGAATTTGCCGACGGCATCGCGGAACTCGGTGACGGTTCGCAAATCGGTTCCGATCAGCCGGCCGGAAGCAATCTTCCGGTAGCCGGCGTCTTCGCAACCGCGTTGCTCCTGGCGGAGAAGAACACGACCAATGCGATCGGTTCTTTCAAACTGCCCGATCTCGACCCGGGCAATGTCATCAAGAGCTTTGATCTGCGGTTTACCGTGATGATGGGCGCTCCGGACGCTGGATCACCCGGCGAGGGCTGGTCCGTGAACTTCGGGCGCATCCCAAGCGACAATGGCACCGGCGAAGGCGGCTTCGCGCCATTGCCTGGAGGTTTGACCATCGCCTTTAACACCCTCGACAACGGGAACGATCCTCCGTCGATCGAAGTGTTCATCGGCGGCGTGAGCATCGCGGACTTTCCGCGGACGTTTCTTTTCGACGCCACCAGCCGGCTGGTCCTGATTCATTGGGATGCGGCGGGACTGGATCTCAACTACGACGGCAAAATAGTTTGCACGGATTTACCAACGCCCGGCTTCGCTCCAGGCGTGGGGCACGTGTTCGCGTTCACGGCGCGGACGACCGCCGCCACCATGGACATTGCCATCGACAACGTGAAGGCGGCCACGCAGCCAGTGCCCGTGATCGACACGGGCGGGCCGATCATCACGGAGTTCGTCGCCAACAACACCGTGTTCGAAGATGAATTCGCCGAAAAGCCGGGCTGGATCGAATTGTTGAATGGCTCGGCCGCGTCGGTGGATCTGACCGGCTGGTATCTTACCGATTCCAAGTCGAACCTGACGAAATGGCGCGTCCCCGGCCTGACGCTCAGCCCTTACAATTATCAGGTCGTCTTCGCCTCCGGACGAAATCGCCCGCTCACCGCGACGAGCTTTTTGCACGCGGGTTTTACGCTGGCCAAAAGCGGCGGATACCTCGCGCTGGTGCGGCCCGATGGAAAGACGATCGCGAGCGCATACGAGTACGGTCCCCAGGACAGGAATGTTTCGTATGGGGAACAAGGTGTGGCGCGCAAGCGTGGCTACATGTATCCCGCCTCACCGGGCCTCGTGAACTCACAGGAACCGGCCGCGGCATCCCTCAGTCAGGACGTCGAATTCTCGCACCCAGGCGGTTTCATCAGCGCGCCGATCACTCTGACGCTGGCGGCCACGAACTCGGCCGGCGCCGAAATCCGATACACGCTCGACCGAACGGAGCCGGGGCTGACTTCAAGGGTCTACAGCAATACGATCGCGGTCACGCAGTTCATGACCGTCAAAGCACGCGTCTATACTCCAGGCCATCTGCCGGGACGCGCGACGAGTCGGACGTTCATTATGATGGACGGCACGCTGACGAACTACGCGGGAACCGGCAAGGTGTTCGATTCGAATCTGCCGCTCATTTTCGTGGACAGCTTCGGCGTGAACGTGGACGGCTCGACCGGCGGTTCCCGTCCATTCCGGGCCAGCTATGCGCTGGTGATTGCACCCGACCCCATCACCAGGCGGGCCAGCCTGACGACGCCTCCCGAATACGCCGGCCCGGCCGGGATTCACGTTCGCGGCGAAAGTTCCGCTGGATTCGATCAACGCAGCTACTCGCTCGAACTGTGGGATGATGCGGGAAAAGATTTTGACGCCAGTTTGCTCGGGATGCCCGCAGACTCCGACTGGGTGCTTTACGGTCCGTGGAGCGAGAAGTCCCTGATGCGAAACAAACTCGTGTTCGATTGGATGCTGGCCCTCCGCGGCGAGGACGGCACCTCGGTCCGGACGCGGTTCATCGAATTGTTTTTCAATCAGACGAAGTCAGCCACGGGTCAGGCCGGTTACGCCAGCTACCGCGGCATTTATCTGCTCATGGAGAAGCTCAAACGCGGCAAGAACCGGGTGCCGATTGAGAATCTGAACGACAAAACCGTCGATCCCGCTTTGATCACCGGCGGCTACATCATCCGCAAGGACAAGGACGACCCGTTGAAGAACAACTGGTCGACCGCGCGGTTCAGTATTCCGCTGCAAAGCTTCGATCCCGACCGCCTCAATACGAATCAGCTCAGTTACATCAGGAATTACATCAACACTTTCGAGACGGTGCTCAACGGCGCGAATTACAAAAGCTTCAGCGCCGGCTATCGCGCGCACATCGACGCGGACACCTTCATCGACGCGCAATGGCTGCTCGAGATTTCCAAGCAGGTCGATGGCTACGTGTTCAGCACGTATTTCCACAAGGATCGCGCGGGCCGGCTGCGAGCGGGGCCTCTCTGGGATTTCAACATCTCCCTGGGCAATGCCGATTACGCGTCCGGCGACCGCGCCGCCGGCTGGCTTTACGACGTGGGCAATGGCACCGGTCAGCTTTGGTATCCGCGGCTCCACAGCGATCCCGATTACAAGCTGGCGCACTGGGACCGCTATTGGCAGATGCGCCGCTCGATCCTCGCGACCGCCACGGTCATGGCCACGATCAACGGACACATGGCAACGCTGCTTGACGGCTACACCGGGGCCGTCAGCAACCGCGCGCCGGATGAGATTCAAAATCCCGTCGCCCGGCATTTCCGTAAATGGCCCCGGCTGGGCCGTCGCGACTGGCCCAATCCGCCCGCCGAAACCTCCATCCACACCTGGCAAGCCGAGGTGGAGTACATGAAAAACTGGATCACGCCGCGCCTCGATTGGCTGGACGATCAGAGCATGAGAACCGGGGGCGTCGCGTACCGTCCACCCGTGCTGAGCCACAGCGGCGGTCCGATCCCGTCCCCGTTGCAGCTTGCCATGGAACCGTTTCGCCGGACCAACACGCTGACCATCTACGCCACCGGCCAGATTTATTACACGCTGGATGACTCCGATCCGCGCCTGCCTGGCGGCGAGATCAGCGGTGCCGCCGTCAAATATTCCGCGCCGCTCACGATCCAGTCTGCCGCCACCGTTCGCGCCCGGCTTTACTCGCAACGAAATTGGTCCCCGCTCGCCACAAGCACGTTTTTGTTCAATACGGTGCCGGCGAACGCAACGAATCTGGTCATCTCGGAAATCATGTACCGGCCGATGCCCCCCACGAGCGCGGAAATCGCGGCGGGCCTGATCGACGCTGAACAGTTCGAGTTTATCGAACTACGCAACATCGCCAAACAAGCCATTGATCTTACCGGGGTGAAGCTGATCGATGGGTTGGATTTTGATTTCGCCTTCGTCCCTGCTTCCGCCCGATTGCTGAACCCCGGTGAATCGGTTGTGCTGATGTCCGACAAACGAGCTTTCTTGATCCGTTATCCGCACGTTGCGGACTCAAAGATCTTTGGCCAATTCCGTGGCCACCTCGACAGTGGAGGAGAAACGATCGCGATCCAGGCTGCCAATGGCAGCGAGATCACCCGGTTCCGTTACGATGACGACCTGCCCTGGCCTTCGGCGGGTGGCCTGGGCGGCCGAAGCCTGGTACTGACAGACCCGGCAACGAATCCGAACCCCGCGGAACCTTCCCATTGGATTTTGAGTGCAAGGGAAGGCGGGACTCCCGGCGAGTCCGGCAGCGGCGCGGACACGTTTGCTGGTGATCCGCGAAAAGACACGGACGGAGACGGACTCACCGATTTTTTTGAGTTTGCCTCCGGATCTGACCCCGAGAATCCTGGCTCTGGATTCTTGCCTTTGGCATCCATCGCGCCGTTGGAGGTCAACGGCGTCACTGCCGAATACTTTGCCTTCGCTTTCCACCGTTCCCCCATTGTGCGGGGCGCAAAATTCACCGTCGAATCGAGCTACGACTTGCTGACGTGGACTCCAGCCGCTTCCACGCTGACTTTCGTCGGATCTCTTGAAAATCGCGACGGCACCGTGACAGACACCTACCGCGGAACTGCGAACCTGTTGAACAGTTCGAGCCCGGCATTTTTCCTCAAACTGAAAGTCGAATCGGAGTGAGTTGCCCTTTCAATCCACCGTCGCCCGATAATAAACCGATAGAAAACGAGCAGAGATCCTGAAGAACACATGCGCGGCGCTTGAGTTCCTGGGAATCCATTGCCTTATCGAGTAAATAATTGAAGGCATGCAAGGCCGCTCCGTCAAAGTGTTCAACCGCTCCTCGACTCAACGACTCACCTGACCGCGATCAACCTTGCAAGGTGAGAACCGCGCGTTTAGCAGGATAAGGTGAACACCCCATAGCCAACCACCAGGGCGTGGCGTAGCGTCCTTCAGTCTATGAAACGGAACGTAACAACAGACAAACCCAGGATGAAGCATGCATCCACTGCGTTTGGACGAACAACCATCAAAGGTCAACGAGGAATAATGAAAAATACATCTGTAAATAAACACCAGGCTTTCAATGTCTGGAGACCATAACGGTTCCCACGGCAGGTAACGTTCAGTACTACAGGATCAAATCATCCACCGCGCTAACCATTATGAGCATCAGCATCTCCGGCGGGAACGTGGTAATAACCTACAATTGAACAACCTCCGGCATCCATTCACCGATCAGGCCGTGCTAGTCTCACTCTTGACAGTGGAGCAATTCGTTCGCGCCGAGGTAAATGTTGTCGCCCGAGCCCATCAGCTCATCTCATTCTTGCTGAGAAGGGTTAAAA
>JBDTOW010000222.1:0-6660 GCA_039933075.1 Verrucomicrobiota bacterium
GTGTGGATCGTGCCCTATGGCCGTGCATGAAAGCAAAAAGCGCCTTCAGAAAAGCCAGCGGAGACCCATGCAAAACAGACCGCAACTTAGCGACCCCAGGCCAAGAACAATGGCACCAAGCAGGCGTTTCCCAGGAAGGCGGAGCCACATGTAACAACTGCTCAGGACCATGTAGACCAACCCGGCCGCGACGGCGTCCATTGAATATGCCCACATGTATGTCAGCGCCCAATCACGGCCATTGCGAGCGTCATCGGGAACATTACCGGTGAAGGTGTGGAGGATTTTCATTACTCCCCACAGGTTCACATCGCTGCGTTGCACGGCGGCGCGCTTCTGCGCCCAATCGGCCTTGATAAAAAAGAAATGACCGGGGCGCCTGACCTGGAAATCAAGCTGGCTGGCATTGGTTCTTGTTGTCGTCCACAAAATATCACCGTCAATTCCAAGTTGTCTCATTATATCGTGCGCCTGCCCGAGGTCGCCGTTCGCGCCGGGCCCGGGCGCCGCAATCTCGCGCTCATAATTCGTCTTCTTGCGGTTGTTCCAGGATTCGTGAAAAGTCCAGGTCGGATGATTGAGGAGCAGGCCAGTGAAGGCAAAGAGCCACAGGAAGAAGATCAGGAACAAGCCAGAGTAGAAATGCAGCTTACGATTCCAACGTTCGAAGCCCGACCGCAAGCGCGCGCCGTTTTTCGATCTGGCCGGGACCGGAGTTTCAGTGGCTGATGACATAGGCCATGCCAAAAAACGTTAAGGCTCCGGCGAAGAGAAGGATATAACCGACCCTGCGTTCAGCGCGAATCATGTACCAGAGATAAATTCCGCTGACGGAGATGAAGAGAGTAAAATAAACGGTAGCGTCGGCGAACCAGCGCCACGCTTTGATGTAAAACCAGTTCATCCGGATAACAGGTCCATGCTGGCCTGGAGATTTGTGGAGGGTCACCAAGGCGTCTGCCAGCCCGGTTTCGCGGGTCACAACGGTTGCTTCCTGACTGGCGAGGCTGATGCTGACCGTCGTCGCCCGTCCGGGGACCGACACGGGGATGATCAACTTCTCTTCTTTTACCATGTGCCTCACAAACCCGATCTCACCAGGAACGTTCATACTTTCGAGGATTGGTTTGAGCGCATCGATGAGAGGACGGCCAGAAAGCCTTAGCAGGTCCCCTGGAAGCGCCAGAGCTGACACGACTCGTGTGTTGACGGTTTCCGGAGCGAACTTCGGAATCCAGGAATGCACGAGAAAAAAGACGCTGACGGAAAAGACGAGCACGAATGGGCTGATGAATAGCCCGAGGTACAGGTGCAGGTCTCGAGTCAGCCGATAAAAGCGCCCTTTCATTTGGCAGAGGTTCTTTCTATGCAATAATGGTTGTCAACGAGGTTCATAGCTCGCTCAGTGATTCTTGTCGACGAATCCTCAATAGCCAAGCCCAAGCCGGAACTGTTGGTTATTCTCAGACCCAAAACAGTCTCCTGGTTCAATTGGCGATCTCCAATCCGAAGCACAGCATCACGGGCATGATAGGTGGCGTTGGATTGATCGGTTTTGTTGTGATGAATGCGAAACGCAAGAACTCCAGATCCGCCAGGCGGGACTTGACCCCGGCTCGCATAACTCCACACTTTGCAAAACTGATTGAAAACAACCGCCCAACGCCTCCTCGTCTTTTCCCTGACACTCGCTGCCGCATTGACAACACCCTGTCTGAGCTTCGCCCAGGCACCGCCAGGTTCACCGCCTGCGCTGACCCAAAGACCGGACGCCTATCGCAAGTACACCTTGACCCATGACGGAGATGTCGCGCGAGGCAAACAATTGTTCCTGGACGAACAAAAGCTGGCCTGCGCGAAATGTCACTCTATCGATGGCCAGGCAAACAAGGCCGGGCCGGACTTGATGTCCGTGGGCGATAAGTTTGGCCGCAGTGATATTCTGGATGCCATCCTGACGCCTTCGGCCACCATCGCTCCCGGTTACGGCACCGTGATTGTGGAGACCAAGGCAGGCGTCGAATACCAGGGCGTCCTCAAGCTGGCCAACGACGCCGGTGTTCAACTCATGGGCGCGGATGGCATGCTGGTTGGCGTGGCTGTCGCTGACATCAAGGAACAGCGTGGTAGCGCAGTTTCGCTCATGCCTGAAGGTTTGCAAGCGAGTCTGTCCCTCCAGGAATTCACCGATCTCGCCGAGTATCTCACGACATTGAAGCAACCGGAGAACGCCCTCATTAGCAATCACGGCATGCCCAGCGTCATTCCCGAAATCGCGGCCCCGGTGATCGCGCGCCGCTTTTTTACCCACGAACTCAAAGTGCCACGCGGGAGCGTTCAAACCGGCCTCACGGATCTTCATCAAGTGCCCGGCCAGAGCAATGTTTTCCTCGTAATGCACCAAACTGGTCTAATCTGGTTGATGGAGAAGAATGCAACCGGGGAGGAAGAATCTGTCTTCGCTGATCTCACTCATGAAGTGTTCTACTTGCGCGGACCCAACGGCCTCCTTGGTCTGGCCTTCCATCCAAAGTTTCGCGAGAACCGCAAGTATTACCTCAAGTATCAAGTTTTTGAAGAGGGAAAGGTCGCTGCCATCCTGGTCGAGAGACAATTTGCTGCGGATTTCCGGCATGATTCCGGGCAGCCGCCCCGCCGGCTCATGAAAATCCCCAGCGTGGCGGAAGACCACGGCGGTGGTTGCCTGCAATTTGGGCCGGATGGGTTTCTCTACCTCGCCATGGGGGATACGGGACCGCACAACGATCCCAACGGTCATGCTCAGAACATGCAACTGCTGCTCGGCAAAATGATGCGCATTGATGTGGACCACACCGAAGCCGGCAAAGAATACGCCATCCCCAATGATAATCCCTTCCGTGGGAAAGCAGATGTGCGACCAGAGATTTGGGCCTTCGGCTTCCGCGAACCCTGGCGCTTTTGCTTCGATCCCGTCACCGACGCCCTCTGGCTAGCGGATGTCGGACAGGATCGCGTGGAAGAAGTGGACATCGTGCGCCGTGGCGAAAACTACGGGTGGAACGTCTACGAAGCCTACGAACCCTTCTCCAATCGCTACCGCCAGCCCGGAGCCAGCTATACCTTTCCCGTGTTCGCCTATCGGCGGAAGTACGGCAACTCCATCACCGGCGGTTACGTCTATCGTGGTGACAAACACTCTTCTTTCTACGGCGTCTATCTTTGTGGCGATTACACCTCCAAGCGCATCTTCGGCGTAACCTTGGAAAGCGGCGCGCTCAAAACCGTTCGCCAGATCGGCGTCGTTACGCAAGGCCTCGTTTCATTTTCAACCGATGAACAAGGCAACATCTACGTCGTCGGCTACGAAGGCATGATCTACCAACTCGACTTCGCCAAATCCCGCTTCGATGAAATCAAGCGGGACTAGGACCAGGTGAGGATTTTATGAAAAACGTGCTCGCAGGTCTGGCGGTGCTTCTGTTTGCGGTGCGGCAGCCGCTCAGCGGTTGGAAGTTGCTTTTTTCATAAACTGCCAGGAAGAAAAAGGAGGCTGGAGCTACTGTTTCACAGCTCGATAGGAGCGCCAGCGGAAACTCGTCGAATTGGTGTCTGCAATCTCGATTGCACCCGTCGCCGTCTGAACCGTCTGAAGCGGAAACCAAGTTAACAGGTCAACTGATCCCTGAATCGTATAGGTTCCGCCAGGTTGGCCGTTCAGGCTTAAGCGAAACCGTCCATTCTCCATCTTGGCGGCGCTGAGACGTAACGGCACCGCCAGACTGTAATTCAACTGAACATTGCCGGTCGCTGCGTGCACACCGTCGACGGCAACATAATAAACGGTTCCCGCCACCGCCTGAATACGAACCAAGCTATCTTTGCCATCGGCACCGCTGTCGTTATCGCAAGCAATTTCCCGCAGGCTGGCAAAATCCGCACCCGAACCGGTATAGACGGCCAATACCGTGTCAAAGTCGCTGCCGTCCGTGCTGATGGTCAATACCGCGTCGAACTCTGCCTGATAAGCGAACCACTGTGAGGCACCGCCAATTTCCCCACAATGGTTGGGTTCTCCTTCTTCCCGGGTCGAACCAACCGTCGAAAAAATCTGAGTGCCTGTGTACCCGCGAGCCACACCGTTCGAACTCCGGCGAATTGCCGGGCGGCGAGGGATCGATTGCGGCACCAGCGGCGATGCTTGAGCAGTGGCCAGCGTATCGGCGAGTTTATCCGTCGTTGCGATTCCCCTCACGTCGGCAATGCCCGCGTTGCTATTCAATTGCAGGACGCCAGGCTGGCTGTCGACAGACTGAGTGCGACTCGTTACTCGCACGCGATAGTTTCCCACGTTTGCGATCTGGACATTGTTTACGGCGTAGCTAGTGCCGAGCGCGCCAGGAATCGCGCTATCGTTTAAAAACCATTGGTAACCAAGACTGCTTCCGCGAGCGAGGACGCTAAACAAGACATTGGCGCCCACGCCGACGGTTTGACTCCCGGGTTCCGCAACTATTTCAGGCAACCGATCGGGCGCCGGAATCAAACTCCAAGACAGAACAATATTTCCCTCTTTGCCCGCGAAGCCATCCACCGCGATTTCGTATTCTATTCCGGCAACGGCATTAAACTTGACCGCACTCGTCAGGAACCCGCCGCTATCTTCATCACTGGCGACCTCGATAAGATTGTCCAAACTGTTGCCAGAATAGACCGCCAGTAGTGTGTCAAAGCTGCTCCCCAGGGTCTCCCATTTTGCGATGCCATTCTCGGGAGCAATCCAACTGATCCACATTGATTTTCCGCCCGCCTTGCCGGCGTGCCGGGATTCACGCGCCTCCTTCGTGGCTCCGATATTGCTACTCTGGCCGATTCCCGAATCCGCCAGAAGTCGTTTTCGGTCAACAAAATTGTCGGTCATCTCCAGCGTCTCACCGGCAATCACGATGCCTGCGGTTTCGCTATTCACGACGCCATATGGACTACTGATTGCGCAACTGTAATCACCCGAGTTTACCGGTTGCGCATTTGGAATCTGCAGCGTCGCATCAGTACTTCCCTTGAGATTTACCCCGTTGACTCTCCATTGGTAGAACAATGGACCCTCTCCGTTCACGGTAACATCTAATCTCAGTGTGGATGCAACGGCGGCGATCTGACTTCTCGGCTGGCGTGTGATCACGGGAGCTGAGAATATCGTCAGTGTCGCCACCTGACTTGTGCTTGAACCCGCACGGTTAGTTACGGCTACCGTGTACTCACCCGCTTGCTGCGGCGTTACGGCACTCAAAATCAAGTTGGTACCTACTGCTCCTCGTATGTCGCTGCCGTTAAACTTCCATTGATAGTTCAGCGGCTCGCTGCCACTTGCTTCAACGAAAAACCATACGTCAACACCGACCCGAACCGCCGCGGCCCCCGGCTGTCCGGTAATCCTCGGGGGCACAGGATTGATTGTTAGGTCAAACGTCTTGCTGGTCGTCGCAACGCCATCGCTGACTGTCAAAGTAATCGTTGCCGTTCCCAGTCGACCCGGGGTTGGCTTAATAATAAGCATCCAATTGGATTTGCTGTTTGTGAAGCTGAAGTTTTCATTGGGCACCAGGTTGGTATCTGACGAACTCCCTCTAACCTTCAGGCTTGTCGCGTCCGTTTCGGCGTCACTTACGGTAAACGTTATTGGTGAGGTTGCCTGGCCCTCAAGTGTGAACTGTTTTCCAACGTCTGAGAGGCTTGGCGCTTGGTTTATCTGCTTGACGGTCAGCGTCAAGTTGGCGACGGCCAGACCACCATCACCATCATCGACGGTGATTAGAATCTTCGCGGTGCCTGCTCGATTGGCTGCCGGCTGAATCGTTAGCACTCGGTCCGTCTCGTTCCCAACCATGACAATGTTTGCATTCGGTACCAGAACCGTATCAGACGAACTGACCGTTACTTTCAGTTTGTTCACAGGGGTTTCAACGTCGTCCACCCTAAATGGAATCCCAGTCGTAACCATGTTTTCGTTGATAGTTTGGTCGGTGAGCTTCGAAATCGTAGGCGCATCATTTACACTTAGAACCCTCACGGTGAAAATGCCCGTCACGACCGCGTTCACCCCACTGCTGTCGTCCACCGTCACAGTGATCGTCGCCGTGCCGTTGGCGTCGTGCACCGGCGCAAAACTCAGACTGCCCATTGCATTGGGAGTCACGTAACTGATCGTCGGTTGGGCAATCACCGTCAGGTCGCTGGAAATTGCCGTCACGAGCAAGGGCTGCAGTTCGTTCAACGCGCCGCTACCAATGCCGGTCAGGTTGACCGTCTGCATTGGCGCGTCCTCGTTAATGGTCAGGCTGACCAACGGGTCCAGCGTCGGCGCGTCGTTCACCGCCAGCACCCTCACCGCGAAGCTGCGCGTCACGACCGCCCCGCTGCCGTCGTCCACCGTCACTGCGATCGTCGCCGTGCCGTTGGCGTCATGCACTGGCGCAAAACTCAGACTACCCGTCGCATTGGGAGTCGCATAACTAATCGTCGGTTGCGCAATCACCGTCAGGTCGCTGGAAGTTGCCGTCACCAGCAAGGGCTGCAGTTCGTTCAACGCGCCGCTACCGATGCCAGTCAGATTGACTGTCTGCATCGGCGCGTCCTCGTTAATGGTCAGGCTGACCAACGGGTCCAGCGTCGGCGCGTCGT
>JBDTOW010000223.1:0-6652 GCA_039933075.1 Verrucomicrobiota bacterium
GTTTTCTGGACAGCTTCCGACCTGAATGATAAACGAATAGCAAATCCAGCGCTCAACTGTATGAAAATGAAAACCAACCTTTGTTTTCCATTGTTTCTATCCGTCCTCTCCTCTGCTGTAATAGCTTTGGCATTGCAGCCCCGGCTGGCTTCAGCTCAGCCGTACGATATCACCACGTTTGACCCGACTTTGGCAGGGTCGTGGTCAGACCTCGGTACAACTACGCTCATGGTTCCCAAAGTGACGAACGGCTCGGTGAAATTGGACGGTGCGGTATCGGACTTGGAATACGGCGGGTTTAAGGGAGTGACGGTCACGCCCGGTGACCCTGCGGCCGGTGGCAACGCCTGGATCCTTAATTTTCCGGGCGATCGCGTGTGGGACGGTACCAACGATTCGAGTTTTACTTATTGGCTGGCCCACGACGACGATTACTTCTACATCGGCGTGAATGCCAATGACGATGTGGTGAATAGCGACGACCCCAACGATACTTTCTGGCAAGATGATGCGATCGAAATCCAGGTGGATGCTTTGCATACTCAGTTCGACAGCCCCAGCTCCGGCACCCCGGTAGGCGGCCATTCCTACGTCAATTATCAGGGCCGTTTCTCGGCTTGGGATGACACGACGGGCAAAACAAATAGCTTTATTTGGGCGCCGGCGGTGAACTGGAAATATGGCGAAACGAACGATGTCTTTGGCTTTGGCAAGGCGGTGGCGGGAGGCTGGCAGATGGAAGTGCGCTTTAAGAAGCGGATGTTCGAAGACGCAACCGCCGGCAATAAACTCAAGAATGGCTACCTCATGGGATTCAACATCGGGATGGATGACGACGACAAGCATGGTAAAGGTACCAACGGTGACCAGACCCGAGCTGAAGATCTGGAAGTCCAATACTGGTGGGCCGACCGCCAGCGTTACACAGGCTACAATGCCGATTACCTGGCCACGCTCACCCCGGAGGAGAAGGCAGCCCAGATTTGGCGAGCAGACACGGATAATCATCCGTTGGCCCTCGACCCAAGCGGGCACGCTCAGGGCGGCAACGGCGAAATCATCTTCGGCTATGATGCGGATCTCAAATCGACGGGGAAAATCTTGTTTGTCTGTGCTAATGCGGTCTCGCCAGTCAGCGCAGATGCGGGCTTGATCGCGCTCCTTCGGGCCAAGGGTTACACGGTCACCGTCTTCGCATCCGGGGGTCCGCCGGACGACCTGCGCGCTGCCGCGGTGGGACAGGACGTCGCTTTGCTCTCCGAGAGTATTGGGTCTGCCACCGTCCTGGAGCCTATCGGTGATCCTGTGTTACAGAAATTCATCCTGAGAGACACGGATATACCGATCATCTCGTACGAGGCATTTATGTGGGACAACGCGGAGTGGACGACTCATCCGGAAGACTACTCCAATGAATTCTCGATGTTTGGAAACACAGGTCGTACCGAAGACACTCAAGCACCGGAAATCAAGGACGGGCGAGATTCCCTCTACATTCGGCTACCCGCCCACCCCATCGCAAACGGACTGACCGGAAAAGTGAAAGTCTACAACACACTCTACAGCCTGAACTACGCCACACCCTCGGCCGACGCCGACGTTGTCGCCAGCGTTGAAGCCGACGGAAAGTATCCCACGCTCTTCGTCTATGAAAAAGGGGACAAGCTAGTGGATGGCAGTGTCGTACCCAATAAGCGCATCGGCTTATACCTCGGGCAAGTGGCGGCTCTAGTGGCCAACTGGAACCCCGAGCTCGGTTTCCTCAACGAAGACGGGAAAACTCTGCTTTTCAATACTCTGGACTATGCTATTGGCAAGAACACGCAACCACCACCGGTTACCCCGACTCTATCGATTGCGCGCAGCGGCAATGACCTGGTGGTGACTTATGCGAACGGCACACTTCAAAGCGTCGGCGCTTTACCGGCGACAACCGCCGCTTGGAAGAACGAAACCGGCCCCAGCCCGCTTACGATCAAGTCACCGACGACGACCCAGTTCTTCCGCGTGCAGGGCCAGTAAACTGGATTTGAACCACACCGAGACCGGGCGCCCTCAAGCCCGGTTTCTTTTTGGACAAGTTTCTAAAGCTTGGATAAGCGGATCGTTGGCTTGGCCAGAGATCGGCAAGGCTCTTGGCATCACTTTTTCAAAGTAGCGCGCCACTTCTTATACTCCCCAAGGAACCGCTCTTTCGCCGGTCGCTGGACTCAACCAAACAACCGGAACAAGAAACTAACGAGAACTGGCCACGAAACTCTTATGCGCGGCAAAGGCGAGACCGCGCTGTTGTTTGATATTCAAGCGCGATTTGCGGATGTTATGCGACTCCCGGGCGCGGTGGAGTATTTGCGCGGGCTGTAAGCATTCATTCAGGTCTGGCCGACGCCGCGCGATTCGTGTAGAGATAGCTAACTTCATAAAAACTTCAACTCGTCCCAACAACGACGGAACATATGAAAGACCCTCTAACACGACGTGGGTTCATTCGTAACGCGGCGGTCGGTTCCGCCGCTCTGACCTGGCTTAGCACGCGCCGCGCGTCCCAGGCATTTGCCACTGAGACCGCCAAACCGGCGCTGCTCGGCGGCGCACCCGTGCATCAAGGAGGTTGGTCCGAATGGCCAACCTGGCGGGAATCATGGGAACCGGCGGTCCTCAAGGTCTTGCGCAGCGGCAAATGGTACCGCGGCGACGGCGGGCACGTGGCGGAATTCGAGACGGGTTACGCGAAACTGCTCGGCGCCAAACGCTGTCTGGCCACCGCGAGCGGTACGACCGCCCTGCTGGTCAGCCTGCACGTCATGGATGTAGATGCCGGCGACGAAGTCATCGTCTCCCCGTACACGTTCATCGCGACCTATAACGCGATCCTGATCAACAAAGCCCTGCCGGTGTTCGCCGACACCGACCCGGCCACGCTCACGATGGACCCTGCTTCGATCGAAAGCCGGATCACCGAACGGACTCGCGCTATCCTGCCGGTGCACATCTACGGCATGCCTTGCGACATGGATCCGATCAACGCGATTGCGCGCAAACACAAACTCGCGGTGATCGAGGATGCCTGCCAGGCCTGGCTGGCCGAATACAAAGGCCGCAAATGTGGCACACTCGGTGATCTGGCGTGTTTTAGCTTTCAGAATTCCAAACATATCCCTTCTGGCGAAGGTGGTGCCGTCACCGGCAACAGCGATGAACTCCTGGATCGGTGCCACGCCTTTCACAACGTCGGACGCGCCACCGGAGGCTTCAAGGGCGCGAAGCCGTTCTTCACCCGGGGCAGCAACTACCGGATGCAACAGTTCCAAGCCGTGATCCTCATGCAGCAATTTGACAAGCTGGTGCAGGAAACCGCCCGCCGACGTGAGAACGCGGACTACTTGAGCGCTCACCTGAAACAGATTTCCGGCATCCAACCGGCACGGCTACCGGAAAACAGCCGCGCGGTCTGGCATCTCTATCCCTTCCGATACGACGCAGAGCATTTCAACGGTTTGACCCGTGATAAGTTCCTCAAAGCGCTCAACGCCGAGGGCGTCCCCTGTTCGAGCGTCTATCACGAACAGTATTTCGACGGTCTGCTCGACGAAGCGATCGCCTCGCGCGGATTCAAGCGTCTTTTCAGCGCCGAACGGTTGAAAGCCTATCGCGAGAGCTTCCATGAGCTGAAAGGCAACCGCCTAGTCTGCGCGACGACTGTCGGGATGCCCCAGAATCTGCTCCTGGCCGACCGCCGGGACATGGATCATATCATCGAAGCAGTTCAGAAGATTCAAGCGCACAGCGCAGCGCTGGCGAAAGCAACCGTATGATTGCGATGACAATTCTCATTATGAACCTTGCTCGCCTCCGGGGTCAACGAACGCACAGAGCTGCCGTCTCAAGCGGTTCGATACTCCGCCTTCGGCCCTTCCTCCTTTCGGGAATTCGCGGCTTTTTGTCCCGGAGGGACAGGATGAGAATAGCCCGGCGTTTTAACGCCGGTATTGGCGAACGGACGAATAAAGTCCCAAAGGGACGGTCGGAGAATGACCCCGACATGCCGGATTCAGCGGTCCCTTCGGGACTTAAATTCTCACGACGACGTTCCAGGCGTTGAAACGCCGGGCTATTTTCGCGATGTCCCTCCGGGACAAATCTTCGGTGTGAGATCAATGAATTTCCGAGAGGCATCAGGTTCAAGGAGGGGAGCCTGCCAGCCAAAATGAGAAGTGCTGTTTTAACTGCGGTGGCAGACTCACGTCAAAACCTTCCTCAGGTGAATCGCCGGTTTGCGAAGGTCAAGCCGTGTTAGGTCGGGAGATGAACTATGCAAACAAAACGTCTTAGTGAAGTCACATTGCTGCTTTCCCTTCAATTGGTCTGCCTTGGCGTCAGCGCGGCCAATTGGCCCGCCTGGCGTGGCCCTCTGGGAACGGGAGTCTGCCAGGAGAAGAATCTGCCCGTCCAGTGGAGCGCCACGAACAATGTGAAGTGGCACGTGCCGTTGCCCGAGCGCGGCAACTCCACGCCGGTCATTTGGGCCGAGCGCGTATTTGTCACTCAGGCGCTCGGCGAGCGGCGCACGCTGATGTGCTTTCATCGCGCCGACGGAAAATTGCTCTGGCAGGCCGGCGTGACGACTCAGGAGAAGGAACCGACCCACGAGGCGAATCCGTATTGCCCGGCGTCACCCGTAACCGATGGCGAGCGCGTCATCGTTTCGTTCGCGTCGGATGGACTTTATTGCTACGACTTCGCCGGCAAGGAACTGTGGCGCCGCAACGATCTTGGCCGGCAGTTTCACATTTGGGGCGGCGGACCGTCGCCGGTCATTTACGGCGACCTTTGCTTTCTTAACTTTGGTCCAGGCGAAACCACTTACCTCATCGCCGTGGACAAGAAGACCGGCAGGACGGTTTGGAAGCACGACGAGGCGAGTAATTACGTTCATCCAAAAGAGGGCGAGACGGGGACTCAAGGCAAGACCTATAGCGGTTCGTGGACCACGCCCACGTTGATGAAGGTAGAGGGCAGCGACCAATTGCTGATGAACTGGCCGAAACGTCTCGCGGCTTACGATCCGAAAAGCGGAAAGGAACTCTGGACCTGCTCCGGCCTCAATCCGCTCGCGTACACTTCGCCCATTTACGGCGACGACATCGTGGTGGCGATGGGCGGCTACAACGGCATGGCCATTGCCGTGCGCGGGGGCGGCAGTGGCGACGTGACCGAGTCGCGGCGGCTCTGGAATCATCCGAAGACGAAGCAACGCATTGGCTCGGGCGTCATCCACGACGGGCACATTTACATCCACAACGATCCGGGCGTGGCCGAGTGCTTTGAATTGAAGACTGGCAAACTGGTTTGGGAAGAGCGGCTCAAGGGCAGCGGTCCCAGTGGCTCGAACTGGTCGTCCGTCATGCTCGCGGACGGAAACTGCTACACCATCACGCAGGGCGGCGATTGTTTCGTGTTGAAGGCCAGTCCGAAGTTTGAATTGGTGTCCGTGAATTCGCTGGGCGAACCGAGCAACTCGTCCATCGCTCCATCGAACGGCGAGCTCTTCATCCGTACGCACCTGGCGCTGTGGTGCATCGGCGGGAAGAAATAATCCCGGAGCATCCCTTGTGATTCAGAAAAATTCCTGTCGCGACCGCGGAGGGCCCTGTACCCCAAATCGTTTGCCCAGCGTGATTTCTCTCAAAGACCTCACAACTGCTCGAGGCGGGAATCATTTTGCGGAATGGGCGTCAGGATCCACAGTAACTCGGATCCCTCCGACCGGATTGCCCTGAACATCGCTGAGCCGAATGGAACCTTGCCATTCAGCGCTTTCATTCACGACTTTGAACATCAGCACGTTCAGGCCGGCGTTCAGAGAGATGTCTGTCACTCGTTGCCGATCCGCAATAAAGGCGCGCGACTGGGAGTCATTATAGATCTGCTTTCCGTTCAGTTACACTTTCGCCCCATCGTCGCTGCCCACCAATACCTGCAGGCCGCGCTGCTCGGCTTCCGACCAGATGTAGCAGACCGCGTAGGCCACGCACTGATTCGTCTCGCCCCCCGAAATCGCTTTGAAGTCGATCGCGTAATCGTCCTCTGCCCATACTTGCCACTTCAATTCGCTGCCCCCAAAGACCATTCTCTCTCCCGCTTTGGGCCTGAGTCCGCCTTCCCCCCGGATCTGCTCGCGGTCCAATGGTTGCGCTCCGTCCCCATCGGCATCTAACTTGATCGGTGCCAGGACGAGCCACTTCCTGATCGCGCCCTCGTCGCCACGGGCGAGAGCGATCCGTTGGCGCTTCTCCTGCGCGGCCTGCTCGCGCTGCAAAGCAACCAGTTCTCGCTCCCAGCGCGGACGAGAGTTTGTCGCGGCGCGTTCTTCCTCATCCCAGGCGTCGACCTGGTCCGTTCGCGCCGCCTCCCATACCTTGGCCGTCCGATCCCAACTGCCGGTGACAATCCGCTGGCCGTCCGAGGAAAAGGCCACGGAGCTAACTGGACGCGTGTGCCCCTTGAGCGTGAGCAGTTCGCGACCGGTAGCCACCTCCCAGACCTTGGCCGTGTAATCGTAACTGCCAGTGACAATCCGCAGGCCATCCGGGGAGAAGGAAACAGAGCTAACCGGGCCGTTGTGACCAATGAGGCTCAATGGTTCTCGATC